>SLQM01000258.1 GCA_007131435.1 Syntrophomonadaceae bacterium | reverse complement strand
ATCTTTTAACTACCGGCAGCCTGTTTTAGATGTAATCATGGAACGTGTACCGGCAACAGTCTTATTAATCGGGACAGCTACTGTACTTTCGATAATTATAGGCGTTATACTGGGGGTAATATTTGCTTCCCGCAGGGGTTCAAAAATTGATGTTATTGGTTTAAGTATGTCTTTGATTCTTTATTCTATGCCTACATTCTGGGTAGCTATTATAATGGTTATGATATTTGCTGTGTATTGGCAAATATTTCCTTTGGGTGGCATGGGGATGCCTGGCGCTGTTTATGCGAATATTTGGGATGAACTGGTATCTCAACTCCATTATATGTTCCTGCCAACTGTAACTTTTGCTTTAATTCTTGTTGGCGAGTATGTGCTGATCATGCGCAGCTCGCTGCTGGAAGTGATGAATGAAGATTATATGCTAACCGCAAGGGCAAAGGGTGTTAGCAGGAAAAATTTACTGCGGAAACATGCGCTGCCCAATGCTATGCTGCCGGTAGTTACGCTTATTGCTATCAACCTGGGTTTTATTATTGGTGGGGCGATCCAGATTGAAACTGTTTTTTCCTGGCCGGGCCTTGGCAGGTTGATGTATGCTGCCCTGACAAATCGTGATTATCCAGTGCTTCAAGGGCTTTTCCTTTTTGTAACTATTGCTGTCGTTGGCGCGAATCTTTGCGCTGACATACTCTATCGTTACCTGGATCCCCGGGTTAAATCATAAGGGGGTGCGGATTTGAACCTGCCAGCTTACAATAAAAGCGCTCTTGTTGTTTGGAAGAAAAATCTTAAATCTTTTTGGTTAATTTACAGCCAGAACATTATGGGGCTTTTAGGCCTTGGTATATTAACTTTTTTTGCCTTGATGGCCATATTCGGCCCATACCTGGTTAGTATAACAACATTGACTATTGATGGAGTTACGCAGGTGATGCATCCTCCAACTAGTAATTATTGGCTTGGCACAGATGATCTTGGTAAAGATGTTTTTGCCGGGGTAATTATTGGCTCGCGGGTTTCTCTGCTTGTCGGCCTTGCAGCTACAGCCATATCTATGACTATAGGGACATCTATTGGTATCATTTCAGGTTTTTATGGTAAATTTACAGACACCCTGTTAATGCGTTTTACAGATGTTTTCCTGGTCATTCCCTGGCTGCCCTTAATGCTGGTTATGGCTGCCCTGTTGGGCCCCAGCCTGGGTAACATTATTTTTGTTATAGGAATAACCAGCTGGGCTGGAACAGCGAGGATTATCAGGTCACAAACTCTTAGCATTAAGGAACGTCCCTACGTAGAAAGAGCCAGGGCTATAGGTTCTGGTGATGGGCATATAATGATCTATCATATTCTGCCGAATGTATTTCCGCTTATTTTTGCCAATACAGTGTTGGTCGCCGCGATAGCCATCCTTTCCGAGACAACGTTAAGTTTTTTGGGTATGGGGGATCCAACACAGGTTACCTGGGGAATGATGCTTCATTTTGCTTTCTCAATGGGTGCAGTTTCTTTTGGAGCCTGGTGGTGGTTGCTGCCTCCGGGTATATGTGTTGTTTTAGTTGTTTTAAGTTTTACCTTCATCGGTTATGCCCTGGATGAAGTATTAAATCCTAAACTGAGGAGGCGTGATCAGTGAGGCTGCTCGAAGTAAATAACCTGACTACATACTATAAACTTAAGGAAGGTTATGTGCGCGCCTGTGAAAATATATCCCTTAACCTTGATAAAGGTGAAGCACTTGGCCTGGTTGGTGAATCGGCTTCTGGAAAAACAACAGCAGCGCTATCACTGGTGAAGTTATTGCCTGAAAATGCTCATGTCATGGATGGTAGTATTCGTTTAGGGGGCAGGGAGATATCGGGGGCAACAGAAGAGGAGTTGCGCACGATTCGCTGGAAAGAGATTTCGATTATTTTTCAGGGCGCGATGAATGCCTTGAATCCTGTCCGCAGGGTTGGAGATCAGATTGTAGAAGCGCTGCGTATCCATGAAAAAATGTCGGAAAAAGAGGCCTGCAGGAGGACGGCAGAACTGTTCGATAAAGTTGAAATAGACCAGGAGAGAGTGCGGGAATATCCGCATGAATTTAGCGGAGGCATGAGGCAGCGGGTTATGATTGCCATGGCCATTGCCTGTAATCCAAAGGTGGTTATCGGTGATGAGCCAACAACTGCGCTCGATGTTATGGTCCAGGCCCAGGTTTTGCAACTGCTTGAAGAGCTGCGCCGCGAGTGGCAGATGGGGATGATATTAATAACCCATGATCTATCAGTAGTCGGTGAAACTTGTGACAGGGTGGCTGTGATGTATGCCGGCAAGATAGTAGAAGCAGGGCCGACTGAAAAAGTATTTGAACAACCTGCCCATCCCTATACCCGGGCTTTAATATCGGCTTTTCCCAATATAGAAGGAGAACGGTACCTGGCATCATCCATTCCGGGTAATCCGCCCAATCTCCTGAATCCTCCCAGCGGCTGCAGGTTTCATGAAAGATGCCAAGAAGTTATCGCACCTTGTAAAACTGATGATCCAGCATCAACAGAATTAAGCAGCGGTCATCTGGCCTCCTGCCACCTGTTAAAAAGGAAGGTTAAACTGTAATGGGTCCTGTTAATTACCCGGGTAATAATAATGAGCTAATAAAGATTTCAGGGCTGGAAGTACACTTCGCTGCCCGTACTGGATTTATATCCTCCCTAATCAGTAAAAACAGTTCCCTGGTCAGGGCTGTCGATGGTGTGGACTTTAACCTCCGCCGGGGAGAAATACTCTGTTTAGCAGGCGAATCAGGAAGTGGGAAAACGACTACAGGAAAGGCAATTTTGCGTCTTGTTGAACCAACAGGTGGTGAAGTAATTTTTGATGGTGAAAACGTTCTTCAGTTTAACCGTTCCAGGCTTCGCAAGTTTCGCCAGGACGCACAGATTATTTTTCAGGATCCTTATGAATCGCTTAACCCGCGCCAAACTGTTTTTTCAACAGTTGCTGAGCCGCTTGAAGTTAACCACCTGTGCAGCAGCATGGAAGAAAAGGAAGAGCGGGTGGCGGAAGCCCTAAAGGATGCAGGTTTGAGCAATCCGGGTGAGATATTTATTCGTTATCCTCACGAGTTAAGCGGCGGCCAACGTCAGCGTTTGGCTATAGCAAGCGCGCTGGTGTTAAAACCTGATTTTATTGTTGCAGATGAGCCTGTATCAATGCTCGATCTTTCTATAAGGGCCGGTATTTTGAAATTGATGGTTGATCTACGAGATAAAAAGGGTATCTGCTATCTTTTCATAACCCATGATCTTTCTTTAGCCTGGCTGGTATCAGACAGGATAGCGATAATGTATCTTGGGAAAATAGTAGAACTGGGCACTGCGGATGCAGTGATCAAATCCCCGCTGCACCCTTATACCAGAGCTTTGGTTTCTGTCATTCCAGTTCCCAAGAAGATTTCCCTTGCCGGTAGAACCCTGCTTAAAGGAGAGACACCCGATCCGGTAAACATCCCTCCAGGATGCCGTTTCCATCCCCGCTGCCCGGAAGCTGCAGAGCGCTGCCGTGATGAAGAACCTCTCTACAGGGAAGTCTCACCAAACCATTTTGGCGCCTGTCACTTTATTTAGAAATGAGCTGATACTTGATGAAACAAGTCTACCTGCTTTCAGTGCATCGCTGGTTAGAAAGTTTATCTATCGCCAGTGCAGTGCTGGCCAATCCTTTATATGATGTAATGTTTATAGATCCCTCTGATATTGATTTAGAAATGGAGCAGCTTAATTTGCTTGCAGAACGTTTGCCAGTTAAATTTATTGATTCCACAGGCAGTAATGCAGTGATGCCTGCCCTGGAACAAGCTGCTATAAAATACTGCCAAGACGAGATGTTTTCCGGCAAAAACTGGCTTGAAAGGCTTGCGGAGAACTTTGGTAAACCTGCTGGTATCTGTTCGGCCGTATTTGATTCGCCTCTTAATTGCCTGAGAGCGGCGACGGCGGCAGTCAGGCTTGGTTATTATTTTATTCCACTAGGGGAAAATATTGATACAACAGAATTATCTTCTGTCTGCCAGGAACTGCTATGGTTTAGCGAAGAAAAAGAGCTAAAAGTAATTGCAGCTGACAAAGATGCTGAAAAATACAGATGCATTCGCAGTGAAAAAGAAACTATTGCCCTCCTGCAGGAAAAGGGCTTTGAAGTTGACTACCTGGTGATATGCAACTCAGCAGACCTTGGTCATGAATCGAAACGTGGCAGCTGCCTTGGAGAACTTTGGGTAAAGGGCCTTAGCATGCATGCTTTACTGATGGCTTCTTATCGCAATATTTTTATTTGTGATGCACACAGTGCTGTTCCCGATCCATACAAGATCGAAAAGAAGGCCAACAGGCTTGTGCAAGAGTCGGGAGTTAAACCTCTCTACCAGGTAGTTCTTGGCAGCCCTGCAGTTATCCCATTTTTTTACGAAGAGAAAAAAGCTATCGGCGCTGTAACCGAAGAAATGATCAGGGATATTCACCTGCGCATGAACAGCGACCTTTTTGCTGACCTGGCTGAAGGCAGGTTGATGCAAAACACACCTGGCGGTTTATCCGCTCAGCTGATCAGTACCAAGCGCTATCAAGCTATACAGGAGCGGTTGGCGAGCAGTGGCCGTGATGTCACTATCATTGGTCCTCCCCACGTAGATACAGGCATTATTTTTTCCAGTGATAATTCCCTGATGGAAGCACAGCTGCTGCCGCTTCTTGATGAGGCAGGGTTTAATGTTCAAATGCTGGAAGGGCGCGAGGCGCATTATCAAAAAATAGGCGAAGCTTTAAAACTGGCAGATTTTCTTCTTTTCACCGGCCATGGTGGCCCCGAAGGCCTGCATACACATGGCAAAACCTTAAACAGGGATGACTTGCCCCTGCTGCCGCCGCTTGTAGCCTATGCTTCTGCCTGTTCCACGGTAGGCCTTGTTCCCCATTGGTATTCTAAGAACGAGGGTATTGATTGGCAGGGCATTGAGGTTGACTCGCGACAGGTGATCGGTCTTTCCTTTGTAGAAAAAGGCGCACTTTGCTTTATAGGTGGAGCAACGGTAGAAGATTTGCAATACAGTACTTCAATCTACAGTATTTTCATGGAGGCGTTGCTGATAAAAGGTTTAAGCGTGGGAGAAGCTGTTCGCGCAACCCGAAATTTTATCAGCCTCTATGCTACGATACTGATGCAGAAAAACCCGGAAGCATACAGGAAATACCGTTACGGAACGGCAAATGCCATACACCAGCAGATACTGTTGGGCGATCCTGCATTTACACCGCTTTCCAGGGCAGCGAATATTTCCGGAATTGATGTTTCAGTTGGCGATGGAGGCTTGCCGGAAAAAGAGGTGACAGTAGACATTGCAGAAAAAGTGTGGAGAAGAACTTTTGCTGCAGTAAATGAGAAAGATCCTTCGAAACATTACTACCGCTGCCGCAACGTTGAAGTTAATACACCTTATGGTGAAAATGTTATAAGCTGGGGAGACTATTACCGTGTGGCCCCTGACGCGGACGATATCAGCGAGAGCGCAGTGATGTCATCTTTTCTCCACCTTACCCTTGATCTTGAAACCGAGGAAGCTCCTATAAGCCTTAAGTTAAAAGCTGTAGAAGCCTCCGATCCCACCTGCTTGCTCTGTGATCACCCTGCAGCGGCGGATAAAGATCTACTATCTGCGGCCAGTTGTTTTAAACTACCTTACTTGCTCCAACCTCCCCTGGAAGTTGATATGCAGGAGGGGTGGGCTTTCAGCATAGAAGAACTTGCTGACGGAAGGCGTATGCACTGGCTGGTGCCCCTGCTGCTGATTGATGAAAAGAATCGCAGTATCAGGCGTTTACAGAAGATGGTCTTTAAAATCGAAACTGAAAAAGCTAAAAAAATAAAAGGACGGGTAAATAATCTTGATGCTGCATCTGCCCTGGTTTGTGCGGGATTTCCCACTGGCAAGGATAATCAAGGGCAGGCTGAAGATGGTAAAGATAATATGCCTGTTTTGAAAACCCCGGTTTTTGCCCTTACTGAAAATGATGGCAGTTTTGAAATAGTAACAGCCACGAGTAATATATCGTTTTCCATACTCGAACAATACCCGCTTTACGAGCTGCTTGAACCATATAAAGCCTATAATAACCGGTTTTATTCGGCAGAAACCAGTACTGCCGATTCTGAACTTTGCCTGGAAGCAGAAGTCATTGAAGGGATAAACATCAATGGCGTAATAGTTGACAGTACTGATGGAAAAACTATAGGTGGCGCATTGGTCAGGGTTTTCCGAGGGGAGTATGATCCTGTTGGCGATCCCCTGGTTGAAGCCTATGCCGGGGAGGTTGTCAGCGGGGAAGATGGCAGGTTTCACTTCTGCCTGCCTGCAGGTAAATATTTACTTTATGCTGCAGCATCTTTCGGTCAGCTTGCTTATAAGTCAGGCAGCTGGCCGCTTGAAACGAGAAAGGGTGAAGATTACTTCCGGGTTTTTGCTCTTGACCAGGCGGCAGTTGTTAAGGGCAATATAAAGTTTGAAGGCCATCAACCTGTTGAACCAATACAGGTGGCGCTAAAAAGGTTCCCCAAAAAAAAGGGAGAAGGAGCCCTGGTTAAAGTACCGGTTCAAAGAGATGGCAACTACCATTGCCTTGTAAACTTCCAGGATCGTTTTAGTATAGTTATTGAAGAAGAGGGCTGGCAGTCAATTGAAGATACCAATGATGATCTCGGTTACAAATTAGGCGCGCAGGAAGTGTTAACCAGGGATTACCTTTTGAAACCAGTTTAATTTAAGACAGCTTAAGCTTAAAAGTTAGGGAACTATTTTGCCGGGCAGAAGTCTTTTAATAAAAACTGCCCGGCTGTTGATTAATAAAGTAATTTTTAAAAGGAGTTTACTGTCTTAAAGAAGAATGCTTATCCAAAATACCCGTGTAAGTTGATAAGAGAGGTGGCTAAATGTCCGAAACAATCATAGAACAGGTTCGGGAAGACCTCTACCGGGCGGAAATACCGCTTCCGCGCAACCCATTAAAAGCTACTAATTCCTACATCGTGCGTGGGGAGAACCGCAACCTGATTATTGATACTGGAATGAACAGGCCTGAGTGTAAAAGTGCGCTGATGTGGGCACTAGATCAGCTGAAAATAGATTTGCAGCAGACTGATTTTTTTGTTACCCACCTTCATGCTGATCATGTTGGGCTGGTAGGTGATCTATCTGCAGAAGGCGCGTTAATCTATTTTAACCAGCCAGACGCTGATATTCTAAACTACAAAGATTTATGGCAGCTTGTTTGCAGCCTGGCAGGAAAGCACGGGTTTCCCGAAGAGCTTGTTGATCAGGCTATTGACTCCCACCCCGGCCAGCGTTACAGCCCGAAAAATCCCGTGGATTTCACCATGGTTGTAGAAGGTGACGTTATTGATTGCGGAGATTACAGTTTTCGCTGCTTTCATACTCCGGGGCACACTGCAGGGCATACCTGTCTTTATGAACCGAACCTGAAATACTTTTTCTCAGGAGACCATATCCTGGGCGATATTACCCCGAATATTTCTACCTGGCTTGATGACAGCGATCCCCTGGGGGAATATTTTAATAGCTTAGACAGGGTTCATGCTTTGGATGTAGAGCTTGTGTTGCCGGGGCACCGCAGCCTGATCACTGACTGCCGGGCAAGAATTGAACAGCTCAAAGAACATCACGCTGTACGGCTTGAAGAAGTATTAAATATCTTATACAATAATGCGCCCCTTAGCGCTTACGAAGTGGCAGCACAGATGACATGGGATTTGATAGCCGATGATTGGGAAGAATTTCCATTAATGCAGAAATGGTTTGCCACGGGTGAAGCCCTTGCTCATATCTGTCACCTGGAAGCTTTAGGGAAAATTGAAAGGATAGCAAAGGAAAAGACTTTGCTTTTTATATCCAAACAGTAAGGAGGAGAGTAAAATAGGTAATTATATACTGGCACTTGACCAGGGAACTACCGGAACAACAGCTATATTATGGGACAGGCAGGGTGTTGCCCGTTCAAGGGTCTACAGGGAACATAAGCAGTATTACCCCTATCCGGGCTGGGTGGAGCACGACGCTGAAGAAATATGGACGAATGTGCTGGAGGTTGCTGTTGAAGCAATCAAGAAAATTGATTCGACCTTTAACGATATTGCTGCAATCGGAATTACAAACCAAAGGGAGACTTTAGTTTTCTGGGACAAGAGAAATGGTAAGCCTTTAACAAGGGCTATTGTCTGGCAGTGCCGCCGGACTGCCGAGATGTGCAAAAAACTAAAAGAAGAGGGCTATGAAAAAATGGTCAGGTCTAAAACAGGCCTGCTGCTAGATCCCTATTTTTCAGGCACGAAACTGAACTGGGCTTTGGAAAACATACCCGAAGTTAAAGAAGCGGCAGCGCAGGGATACCTGGCTTGCGGAACTGTCGATAGCTTTCTCTTATACCGCTTAACCGGCGGGGACGTATTTGCAACAGATTATACAAATGCCTCGCGCACCCTGCTTTACAATATATATGATCTTCAATGGGATGAAGATCTGCTCAGTTTATTCAAGGTGCCCGCTGAGGTTCTGCCCGAGGTGTTGCCCAGCAGTCATGTTTATGGCGAGACTGATCCAGGGCTGTTTTTTGGCAAGGCTATCCGGGTAGGCGGAATAGCCGGCGACCAACAGGCTGCGCTTTTTGGCCAGGCCTGTTACAGCCAGGGTATGATTAAAAACACATATGGAACCGGCTCTTTTCTGCTGATGAATACCGGTGGAAAAGCTGTAGAATCAGAGAAAGGGCTATTGACCACAATAGCCTGGGGTATTGAAGGCAATATTGAATATGCGCTGGAAGGATCTATATTTATTACCGGTGCGGCAGTCCAGTGGCTGCGTGATGGCCTTGGGCTGATTAGTGAGTCTTCGGAGCTGGAAAACCTGGCCAGGGAAGTCAAAGATAATAATGGAATATACCTTGTGCCTGCTTTTGCCGGCCTTGGTGCGCCTCACTGGGATCCATATGCCCGCGGTTTGCTAATCGGCATTACCGGTGGAACAACTAAAGCTCATTTGGCCAGGGCTGTTGTAGAGGCCATGGCCTACCAGACCAGGGATGTACTTGAAATAATGCACAAGGAATCAAACCTGCCAATTAAAGAGCTGCGGGTAGATGGCGGTGCAAGTGTAATGGATCTTTTGCTGCAATTTCAAGCTGATATTACTGAAACCGTGGTCCGTCGTTCAGCTACATTTGATACAACTGCCCTCGGTGCTGCCTACCTTGCCGGTTTAGCCAGTGGCTTCTGGAAGAGCAAAGCTGAACTTTCTGAAAGTTGGAAGCAAAGCGCTGTTTTTAAGCCACATATGGATGCTAAGGTGCGCGAAGAGCTTTATGCCGGTTGGCTTGAAGCGGTGAGTAGAACTCTTAAGTGGGCAGATCGTTAGTAAATAATATATGTATCTAATTCAAGGACCCAATGTGAAATAAAGAATCATTTATCTGAAGGTGTAACAATGTTTCAACTCAAAAATGTAAAATATAACAACATTATCTGTGTAGATGACCTGGAAATAAAGCAGGGAGAGATTACCTGTATAGTCGGTGAAAGCGGCAGTGGTAAGACAACATTATTAAAACTACTAAACCACATGGT
>SLQM01000226.1 GCA_007131435.1 Syntrophomonadaceae bacterium | reverse complement strand
TTACCATGCTCGATCCTGACAGACTTGAACTTCTTCAGATCTTTCAGGGCACAAAAACGGGTAGTCACCAGCCTGGGTCGCATGTCATAGATAATGCCATGGCTATTGCTCAGTTCTATGGTTAAGGTATAGTCGTCGTTGGGGGATACATTGATAATTTTTCTTATTGCTGATCCCTACCATCGTTTTAATTAAAAATAACCGCCTAAATTAAAAATAACAGGGTTCAGCATTTTTTTATACTATACGTACGTATATATTTTTTGTCGCTTTAATTATTTAGGCAGCAAAAAAGCGGCAATAAATGCGCTCCTCCTGCCAGGCAGGAAACAAAGGTACACATTCATTCCGCTGTAGTTTAAAAGAATCTTTTAAGAGATTATTAGATAAGTTTCAGCTCGATTGTCTTTCTCACCGCGGCGGCGCGGCTGCTAACTCCCAGCTTGCGGTAAATGGAGCTGATGGCTTTCTTCACAGTAACTTCGGCAATAAAGAGTATACCGGCTATTTCCCTGTTCTGCTTTCCTTCCAGCAGGAGTTTTAAAATCTCCATTTCCCGCTCCGTCAGCCTAAAAACAGCCTCTTCATTCCTTCCGGCAGCTTCCAGGTTGCTCCGGTAGTGGGACACTGCTTTCAGCAACCGGTCCAGGTAGGGATCATTTTTTTCCCTGTCAGCGACAGCGGACAGGATGGTATTAATAAATTGTCCATACTCGGCAAAGGGCATGATAATGCCGTCTGCCCTGCCCAGGGCCAGGGCCTGCTGCAGGGCTTTTTCTGCTATTTCCGGGCCGTATAACTGATTCTTGACGATGGCATCAAGGATATAGGCCTGAAGATGGCCAAGGAGGTTATTGAAGGGGGAAAATATCCGGTGCAGTTCCCCGCAGAACGCTTCCAGCTTGAGGTAGTTTCCCTCTAGCAGCAAATAACGGGCATGAACAAGATAATTAAACCCGAGACCCTGGTAGAAGATTATATCCTGCTTCATCTCCCCAGTTTGCAGCCACTGCGCAAAGTTCAAAGGATCATTCGTAATACCGCCCAGGTAACCGTAGCATAAGTCGAGGGCGTCAAGGAAAATGGGATTATTTGATTCAGCTACCCTGACCGCCAGTTCGTCGAGCAAACCTTTCGCTTCCCCGTATTTTCCCCTGGCGGCGGAGATCCGGACCAGGACAAAACTGGCACAAATAACCATCGAAACCTGCTCCAAGGTCTCTGCCTGGTAAATTGCCTTATAGGCATGGAGTTCGGCCTGGTCAAGTTCACCGCTTTCCAGGCAGTATTCTGCCCTGATCAGGCTTTCGAACCCCTTGCCGCAGCCGCCGGAGAGGTCTTCATAGCAGCTGTAATTTTGCTCCACAAATTCCACCAAACCCAGCAAGTCACCGGCCTTCCTGTGGTAAAGAAAAAGGGTGCTGGGGCAGCCGTAGGTAAAGATCATATCCGGGTTAGCAATACGGGATTTTCCATCCAGCAGCTCGTGAGCCCTGGCACAGCATGCATGAGTCTTGCGCAAATCGTTGAAATGAATAAATGCCTTTACCAGTTCAATCTCCCCGGTAATTTGGCGCTTTAAATCAGGTGGAGTGATGTTGTCGCGCTCGTAGTATGCTTCAATTTCTGCCAGCAGCCGGGCGCCTTTTTTGAGATCAACCCTGGCAAGGTAAAAGTCTATAAAGGTGATGTAGCCGATGGGATGACGGTATTTTACTTCAAGAGGGATCTGCTCAAAGAGGTTCACTATGTCCTTTACGGCAGGATCAAACATGCGGGTTATTCTCCTGCTTATGTCCGGCTGCTCAAACTCCTCCAGGATTAGATCGTAGGCCCTTGCTTTCAGGAGCTGTCTTAAGCCGGAGAGCGTATAGCCATGGGTGATTTGCCACTCTCCATCGCGCCGGTATAAATCAAACACTGCCGCCTGGTCTGGCTCTGTTTCAAGCAGCCCTCTTAAGTATTCGGAAAAAATATTGTGCATCATGTATTTTCCCGACTGCGCGTCAAGACGAATAAAGGAACTGTCCCTGCTCAGCTTTTGAATTATCTCCGCTGCCGCTTTGTTTCCCGTGACGTATTCAGCCTGTGGCAGGGTGAAGCTGTCCAGGGCCGCAAGGGACATGAGCAGGCTTCTTTCCCCGCCCGAGTAATGCGCCATGATTGTTTTAGAGATCAGTTCACGCAGGTCAAGCCCTGCCTCCAAACGGCCCGTCTTCAGGTAGCCCTGGCAGACCAGGTAAACAGAGGTAATCCAGCCCTCGGTAATCTCCCGGACCTGCCCTGCCGTGGCATTGGATATGTCTACACCAAAAAGCCTGAAATATTGCTTGATATCAGCGCCGGACAGTTCAAAGAGGGAGCTCTCCAACTGGTGGCAATACCCTTTCAGCTTTAAATCCTGGATATTCATGGCCGGGCTTGTTCTTGAGAGGATCATTATATGGAGGCCCTTTATCTTCCTGCGTACAAGCTTCTCCAGCAGAAAATCCAGCTCCGGGGCCTTGGCAAAATGATAGTCATCAATAACCAGCACCTTGTTTGACAGGTAAGCCCATTCTTCCAGCAAATCAAAAACCCTGTTCCTGTCCATGGCACTGATCGGAAAGCCGAGGGTTTTTAAACGGTCCCCTATCTCTGGCTTACCTGCAGCAAGCTTCCTGGTGAGAGATTCCCAGATAATGTGAGCGGGCGTTTCATCACTTTCCACATCCAGCCATACATGCTCCGCCTGCATCCCTTCAATAAAATCTCTTGCCGCAACCGTTTTGCCATAACCCATTGCTGCGATTACAAGGGTCAGCGGATAATGAAAAGCATATTCAAGCTGTTCCCTGATCAGCTGGCGTTTTAATACGGGATGGAACCCGGCAGGATGGGTCATGGAATGTTAGCTCCTTTAATCTGTTTTTTGCAACTAATAGTGCCCCGTTAAAACCTTTGAAATATATATTAATACTTCATTAATTATTAGAACTCCTGCTCCATCGCCGCAGTGAGAGGTTATAATGTTATTGATTAATATGAGAGCCTGGGCTAAAAGAACCCATGCCTGGCAGCTGCGACATGGGATGTATTTTATGTAAACCACTTTCTGGGTTTCATCAATGATTATGCTTTCCCTTTGAAGGCTATTAAGGATTAGCGCTAGTTATATGTAATATTTCATCTTTCATCTGCCGGGCTTTTAAAGCATCATCTGCTTTTCCATTCTCCTGGAAAAGGTTTTCTGCTACCTGGATTTTATGCAAGGCTTTTTCATATTCTTCCATCAGGTAATAGGTGCCGGCTAGGTTGAAAAAGGTTTCTGCCATTTGTATTTTTAAGCCAAGCTGATATTCCAGGTACAAACCCTGGGCAAAATACTGCAGTGCCTTTGAATAGTTCTGATGACTGATTTCGTTAATGGCCAGCTTGTTTAGATTTTTAAGGGTTAGAGCTATTTTTTCCTTGTCCATTTTCAATCACTCTTTCTATTAAAGCAATTTCGTGATGCAAAGCCTGTTGATATTCTCCTTCGGCATGAGGCAAACTGGCCTTGTAATAAGAAAGAGCTTTAGTCAGCTCTCCCTTTCTTTCAAGAACCATGCCTTCCTTTATCGCGGCCTGCACCAGCTGTTGCAGAAGATTTAAGTAAGGTGCTTGCCCGGTTTTTACCTTCTCTTTCATTTTTACTGCTGCTGAGGCAAATTTGACAGCTTCAATAATGTTGCCTTTAATTGCTTCAAGGTTTGCCATATTGAAGTAGGCTACTGCAATACCGTCATAATAGTGTATCAACCTGTTAATCTCCATTGTCTTCTGGTAGCATAGATCTGCTTCTTCCAGCTTTCCCTGTTCGATTAATTGCAAAGCCATATTGTGCAGCCCTTTAATTCCATGGGCAATTTCTTCAAAGATGATTTCCCCGATTTAAAACACCTTCTTTCATAGACTGCCCGAAGCTCCATTCATGCCTGGAGCTGCAGGCAATATCTTTCCTCATGTTTTCTATCTTAAGATCCCCTAAGAAACTATCGGGCCTGCAGTTTAAAGCCATTTTCTTTTTATGGTCCAGTGGTTTTAGTTTTTTATCAACCATAAGCTTTGAAGCTCTTTTATGGCTTTTAACCGGTTCTGAAAATGCTAACCTTTTCGCCTCAGCTTTTGTTTTTCTGGCAGTTATTTGTATTGATGATAAACTTTGTTTTAGCCCGGGGGTACCAGCCCCGTCCCGGACACTTTTTACTTGAAGTTTAGGTTCGATGAGCTTATCTCTATTCTTACGAGGCCTAGATGATGTCACAACCCGGGCCATGTATGTATCCAGCTCTTTTTTTACCTTTCTGATGTAGCCAGTGGAGCTCTCCTTTTCAATTGGCATAACCATATCAAAGCAGCTGGTTTTAGTAAGTGAGTCGTTACCTGATCTTTCCCGGCTGCCCTTTTCAGCGACCTGCTCCTGCTTTTGAGGAAGGGCAGGTTTTTCGCTGCTGCCGGCATCACTTTTTATCTCCGGCAGTTTAAAATCAGGGTTCAGCAAAACGGAGTGCTGGAGTAAATGCTCGTAAGCCTCCTGGTTAATATGTTCTCCATTTTCTTCTGCTGCTTTCCTGTTTCCTTCCTTCACCAAATATACCCGCCTTTTTGTTAACTATCCTGTTCAGCTTTATAACTGCACTTACTGGCTATTCTGCCAACTCTTCCCGCTGTTTTTCAATGGCCAGTTCGATCTTTCGCATAACCGCTTCATGTTCAAGCTGCATTGACTGGGCTTTCATTTCCAGTAAGCGTTGGATAAAAGTATTAGGTGGCACCGGTACAAGCCTGGTACGAACAGTGCTGCTTCCTTCCTGCGTAAAATTGTACTTGCTTGAATAGGTGGCATCAATTGTAGTGGTCCTGATTGACAAGCCGCGTTTATTCCATCCCACTTTTGTCTTGGTTTGGTTAATGTCGCCTTCTTCGTTATATTCACGGGTCATGCTGACTGCCATCTTGACTTCGATAATAGTTTCGGCAAACTGGTAAAAAGTGGGTTGGAAGCCGGCACCGATCATGGAAGTTTCGAGGTTTTCATCATCGTCGGTGATTTCACCGGTGGTTTCATTTAACCCGATCCTGGGGATGTAAACAGTATGGTTTTTTTTGTCTCCCATGATTCTCAGGATCTCGATACTTTCCCGGTCTAAATTCGCCTGACTGCCGGCAATGGCCAGGGCCAGGTTATAGACCATTTCCGGAAATGGCACGTCTAATAAACGTTGGCCTACATTCATAGTAATACCTCCCGCTATTTATAAGGTTGGCTTATTCATCCACACTATCTTTACCTGTTGAGTTTTTTCCTTTATCTCTTACAATACCGGCTTCCTCTTCTGCAGCCTGAAGCTCTTGGCGATTTTCCGCAATTGCCATTTCTGCCTGCAGAAAGCGCATTTTCAATTCGTGCTGCAGTATTTCAGCCCGCATATCAAGTATTTGTTGCATAAAACCATTGGGTTGAAGGGGAGTAATCTTGGTTCTTAAAAGGCTAGAGCCCTCTACGCTGTATGAATACTTGGAAGAATAAGAAGCATTTACCGATGCTGAAAAAACACCCCAACCTCCTTCAGCAGTGACAGATCCCGATTTGTCTGTTGTCTGGTTCATGGATATAGCCATTCTAACTTCAATGATGGTATCAGTAAACTGGTAAAAAGTCGGTTGAAAACCAGCTCCAATCAGTGAAGTTTTTATGGTACTGTCTTCATCAGGTTTTGTCAGGTCCGGCAGGTACACAGGGGCCAGATTTTCATCGCCCATGAGCTTGGCAATTTTACAGCTGACCTGGTCCATTTTATACTGGCCTTCGGCTATGGCCAAAGCAAGTTTGAGCACCATATCAGCAAAAGGCACATTGAGCAGATCCTGCCCTACGTTAGACATTTTTTCACCTCCCACCCCACTATTAATGGGGTTAATCTAAATGTGCAAATTTTTTAAGCCCGCCATGCTTAATCATCAGCGGCCATATCTTTCGGCACTGCAGTAATAGAGAATTTGATATTACTTAGCGCCTCTGACCTGGTTTCAGAGAGGCTTGGTGCAGTAAAAAGAACTTTAGATTCTTCATCGTTGGCAACAAGGGTTTTCAGGTCAAAATCCATTTTGTTAATGATATAAGTAACTTGGGATTCGGCTTCTTTGGCCTGGGTATTAAAAGCATTAATTGTTTTGAGTAAATAGAGGGACATGTCTTCAGCTTTAAAGGCTGCCTGAATTTTATTTTCCATTTCTTTTATCTTTGATTCAAGCTCAGCTTTTTCATCAAGCAAGCTTTTATAGAGCTCTTCTATATCCTTGATATGATCTTCGTACCTGCGGACTCTTCTTTCTAAAAGGAATTTACCGGCAAAAACTTCAGCGAACTTAGAATTTGTTTGAAATAATTTAACATCAAGTGCTTCTTTTTCTGTTTTTAGCTTTGTCAGCTCAGTAAGCAGAATTTGATCAACATTCGAAGCATTGCTTATCTCAACAATTTGTTTATTCAGTTCTTCAATTTCAAGGTTTTTATTTGAAATTTCTTTCATTAATTCTTCTTTCTCTTCCTGCTGCTGAACTTTTATCAATTTCAATTGTTCTCTAAGGTCCCTGATCTGAAAAATATAGGAATTAATTGTTGTACGATCTTTGGACTTTTCCGCATTTAGCTCTTCTATCTTTTTAATATCTTTCGGGTCCCGCACCATCATCCCTCCGTCTCTTTTGCAACCTTACTTTGAATGCAGAAAAACTTTCGGATAAATTAAATATACTTTAGTTTACATAGCTTACCTCCATTCTGTTTGCCTTCCTCACTTCCCGGCCAAGCTGGTAAAATACAGGAATTGTATAAAAGCTATCGATTCTTATTCTGCGGAACCGGAACCCTCTGCCGATTCTTTAACCGGAGGAGGGATCGGCACAATTTTTAGCTTGAGCTCGCTTTCCATAGAACTGCTCATTTGAAAATAATTTTGGTACTTAGCATTGATCGGACTTACAAAAAGGTGTTTGCGGCCTTTCTGGGCACCTTCCTTCTTTTCTTCCCGCACCATGGCAAAGTTAACTTTAACCTGTAAAGTAGTTTCTGGCATGGCATACCAGGTTGCCATCAAGCCATAACCTTTCAGGTGAGGGTCTGCATCTAATGATTTTTGAATTTCAATAGAACTAAGGTCCAGATGATACTGTGCAAGGGCAATACCACGACCTACCTCAACAATCATCTCGGTTAGATCACAGAAAAACGAACTCTCACGTGTTTTTGGGATATCCAGCTCACTAAAATTAACCGGCATGCTGCCGTAACCTCCCCCTGGTACAGTATTGCCCTCCAGAATGATTTCCAGAGGGCGATCATCTTTCTCAGTAACTATTTCGCTGGTCAAACTGTAAGCGTACTTTTTCCAGGACTCAAGCTCATTTATAGTTATTTTCAATTCAATGTTGTGATTTTTTTTATAAACATCTATACATTTTTTCAGCTTATCTACATTTGCAGCGGCCAGATCTCCTACATTTCTGATACCAAACTTGACCATTATTTCAGCAACACGGGTTCTCATACCCTTGATTCTCATCAAATCTGCCTGTTTGGCCCATAAATATATGAATTTCTCGCTGATTTTAATCTTTTTAGACAGTTCTGCCCTGGACTTAACTGTAGTTGTAGCCTGCTGAAAATCGGATATTGAATGAATGCCTACAGTGGCAAGACGTTTGGATATTACCTTTCCGATGCCCCTGATAGCAGTTAAATTTCCAGCGATTGCAATCACCCCTCTGGCATGATTTATTCTTTCGGAAAACTAGACCGGCTGTTAGCTTACAGGGTTCAAATGGGAATAAAATACTTTGTTAGATGCAATGATTGGTAGAAAAGGTAAATGAAGCAGATATAATGTAATACCTGGAGTAATTATAGATCCAACTGGCTGAGCATTTTTTTCAACTGTTGCAATTATACAAATATTCCGTTATAATTGTCAACTGCTATTTGATTTATTATACATTCTTAATTTATTACCAATTGATCTAGACCTTACTCTTTTAGATCTACTATCTTCCAAGACACAATGGTATTAACTAGTTCAACTTCATCAATTGGCTCAACCAGTACACTTAATGCTGAACCCGCTGTTTCGGTTACAGAAAAAACTCCATCGTTACCTACACTATAGCCAAGTACTTTTCCTTTTGACCATTCTTCAATTATTTTTCCTGTTACTATCTCCCCTGCTATAGCTTCTTGGCTTGTTCCATCCTCCAAATCAATTTTAAATATACTTACCTTAGTGCCATCTTCAAGGGTTATATATGAGCCATTTCTCTCATAATCGTATTTAGAAAAAGCATCTATTGTTTCTTCAATCGAAAAACTAACAGTTCCCTGGGCATCGGGGAATAATTTCTCCACACTGCCCATTCCAACGTCTGTTCTAAAGGTTCCGCTAACAATAACTGCGACCTCGTACTCAATAGTTTCTTCTATTTCCTCTACGACCGGTTCTTGGTCTTCAATTGAACCTTCTGACTCCTCATCAATCGGCTCAGGTTCTTGAACTAAAGGTTCCTGTTCCTGGGCACATCCACAAATTAATAGCAAAGCAATTAATAGAAATAAGACGCAAAAATGGTTAAGATTTCTAAACACCTTTCCCCACCTGCCTCAGTATAGTTTTATAGTACTAAAAAAAACAAATAGAGCCCATCTTTCCTTATCTATCTATACCCCAAGTACCGGTTGGAGCAGCAACTTAAATATAGAAAAAATCTTTACTCACTTTTTTCTTCTTTAAAAACTCCTTTGTTTTTTCTGTATCGCCAGCAGTATAGAATTAATTACTAGCTTGACCCTGTTCCATTTTACGATCAAACCTGACCGGTTCTGTTTATTCTGCGTCTTCAATCCCTCTTTGCTGCTTAAGTAACTTCACAACTTTGCAGTGATTCCCATTAGTCGCTGCCATGAGCGGAATACTGCCATCTTTAGTTTTTGCATGAACATCAGCGCCCCGGTCGAGAAGTAACTTTACGATCTTTTCATATCCTAAAAATTTCTATTACTGCTTCGATATATAAGGATAAGAATAAGATTATATTCTAGAATATGTTGATTCATAAAACATAAGAGGCTTCAAATTATATTCTAAATAAGCTTTAGGCTAAATGGTCCTGAATGAATTTAAGTAGATCAGATGCAAACCTCTGTGGTTCCTCCCAGTGAACTCCATGTCCAACCCCTTCATAAATAATTAGTTTGGAGTTATTAATAACCGCTACCTGTTCATCCTGATCACTTCTGCTAAACATGCCATCGTTATCCCCCCAGATAAGAAGTGTCGGGGTATTAATTTTATTTAGTTCTCCAGATAAATCATCCTGCATAAATGATTCAATGACAGCTTTCCATACACGGGCAGGCAACTTGAGACTTTCTTCTATTATAGTTTCTAAAAAATCGTCAGGTACAGGTTTGACAAGAGTACTCTCTTGAAACTCACGTACAAACTCAGGAGGCACAGGATCTTCTATCGATGATAAAACAAAGTCCCCAAATGCTTTAAGTTCCTCTTTCTCCGATGGGCGATATCGCTAAGTCCATGTATTAAAATAATTGGGATACCTGACTTTTCTCCCTGCTCTGCATACTGTAGATTTACCCCACTCGGAAGTTCAATATGCTTGACCTCAATTGGCATTTTAAAAACCCTCCTAAAAAAATTTTTGAAGCTGGCGGTTTTTACTCAAATCATGACATAGCATCTTCTGGCTTGAGTAGATTATCTATCGCAGGTTATTAGAAGTCTTATTCAACACAATATAT
>SLQM01000117.1 GCA_007131435.1 Syntrophomonadaceae bacterium | reverse complement strand
TGGTTTCCCAGGTGAAAGTGAAAATGATTTTCAGGAAACATTGGATTTAGTCCAGGAAGCAAGGTTTGACAATGCCTTTTCATTTATCTATTCACCAAGGGTAAATACAGCAGCTTCAACAATGATCGAAACGTTGACTCATACAGAGAAGGAGGAACGCTTGCAGCGCTTTAACGAAATGCAGCACAGTATCAGCAAGGAAATTAATCTTAAAATGGTTGGTTGTACTGAAGAATTGCTGGTTGAGGGGCCCAGTAAAAACAGACCGGAGTTGCAAACAGGGCGAACAAGAACCAATAAATTGGTGCATTTTGCACATTCTGAAGATTTAACTGCAAAAATTGCCAGGGTGAACATAATTGAAGCACGGACCTGGAACCTGGTTGGAGAACTAAGGAGTAAATAATTGGATAAAAGCAGCCCAATGATGGAACAATACAGGAAGTTTAAAGAACAGCACCCTGATAAGCTTTTGCTTTTCCAGGTTGGTGATTTTTACGAGCTTTTTTATGATGATGCCATTACAGCAGCCAAAGAAATGGAAATTGCCCTTACCTCGCGAGATGCGGGAAGCGATAACCCAATACCCTTAGCAGGTGTTCCCATTCATTCCGCAGAAGGTTATTTGAATAAACTGCTGAACAAGGGTTATAAAGTTGTTATTTGCGACCAGGTTGAAGAAGCAGCACAGGCAAAAGGCCTTGTTCGAAGAGATATTACACGTATATTAACCCCCGGAACAATAACAGACCCAGAAATGCTGGAAGAAAGCCGCAATAACTATCTTGCCGTTTTAGTAAATAATCACAACAGCTATTTTGGATTAGCTGCAGTAGATGTTTCAACAGGTGACTTTAAGATTACCGAGTACAATGGCGATAAAGCACGGGAAATCATAGCAGGTGAATTAAAAAGGTTGCAGCCTGCTGAAATCATTTGCGGATCTGCTGAAGTTAGCAAAATCTTTGATCAAGAATTTAGTTTAAATCATAATTGCCTGATTGATATCCTCCATAACTTGCCTGACTTTATGCAGTCAAAGGAGTTAATTACAGAACAATGGGGTAATGATACCTGGATAGATCTTGGCCTTGATCGGTTCCCGCAGGCAACTATTGCTGCTGCAGCTGCCCTTATTTACCTTGACAAACTACAACAGCTTCCTTCCGGTTATAAACATTTTCATCAACTAGAGCTATATTTTAATAATCGAAATATGATTATCGATTCTATAACCAGTCGAAACCTTGAACTTACATCAACAATTCGTGACGGCAGTAAAACAGGCAGTTTACTGGGTCTTCTTGATCACTGCATGACTGGGATGGGGAGAAGGTTTCTCAGAAGGACACTGGAGCAACCGCTTCTTGATAGAAAAATGATAGAAAAGAGGCTTGATTCGGTAGAAGAGCTTTTTAAAAAACCTTTACAGCGCAGAGATTTACGCAAAATACTTGATGGAGTATTTGATCTTGAACGATTTTGCAGCCGCTTGACCTATCAAAGGGTTAATGCCCGGGATCTCGTTGCATTGAAAAAGACTTTGTATGAGTTGGAAAAATTAAAAAAGTCTTTAAACAGCTTTTCTTCAAGTATGCTGAGTGAAATCAATAAGAATCTTCCTGCATTTGTTAACTTATCAGAATTAATAAACAGCGCCCTTGTAAATGAACCACCGTTATCAGTCAAAGATGGAGGTTTGTTTAAAGAGGGCTTTAATGAAGAGGTCGACCGCCTGAAAGCTATTTCCAGCGATGGCAAAAACCTTTTGCTACAGTTTGAAAACGATGAAAAGCAAAGGACTGGTATAAAATCGCTCCGCGTTGGTTATAACAGAAACTTTGGTTATTATATGGAGGTAACAAAAACAAATCTAGACCTTGTACCCCCTGAATATCATCGTAAACAGACCCTTGTAAATGCCGAACGCTATACTGTTGAAGAGCTTAACAAGCTTGAAGAACAGATAATTGGAGCCCGGGACAAGCTGGCAGCGCTTGAATACAATTTGTTTGAAGAACTTCGAGCGGCAATTAGCAATCATACTTATGATCTGTTGTCGGCTGCATATGAGGTTGCAAAGATTGATTTTTTTCAGGGGCTTGCTGAAGCAGCAGAGCTTAATAAATACTCGCGACCACGGTTTACGGATAAAAATCGTTTTATGATCAAAGAGGGGAGACACCCTGTCGTTGAGCAATTGGGTTATGAAAGGTATGTGCCAAACGATTATTATCTCGACAAGAATAATTACATCCTGGTTATTACCGGTCCCAATATGGCTGGCAAAAGTACTTATATACGCTGTGCAGCATTAATTTCAATAATGGCTCAAACTGGAAGTTTTGTGCCAGCAGAAAAAGCAGAACTGCCAATTATTGACAGAATTTTTGCCCGAATAGGAGCCAGTGATGATTTGAGTAAGGGGCACAGCACATTCATGGTTGAAATGCAGGAAACAGCAACCATTTTAAATGAAGCAACCAATGATAGTCTTGTGGTGCTGGATGAAATTGGTAGAGGCACAAGCACTTACGATGGCATGAGTATAGCCCGCAGTGTGATTGAATATATCAGCAGTAAGATAAAAGCGAAAACCCTTTTTTCTACTCACTACCATGAGCTGACCAACCTGGAGAGTGAAGTTAAAGGAATAAAGAATTATACCATGGCGGTAAAAGAGCGGGGTAAAGAAGTTATATTCCTCAGACAGGTAGTAGCCGGTAAAGCAGATAAAAGCTACGGAATAAATGTTGCCCGTTTAGCTGGAGTTCCCATGGCCGTTTTAGCAAGGGCTGAAACAATTTTAGCCGAGTTGGAACTGGCGGCATCGAATGCCACTGAAAAACAGCTTAGTTTACTGCCCATGGTATCGAAGAATGACCAACAGTATAGCCCGTCTTTAGAACTAATAGAGGAAATTAAAGAGCTTGATATAAACCACATAACTCCAATGGATGCCTTACAGAAATTTTATTTACTGCAGCAAAAAATATTTGACATTGAGAAAAACATGAGGGAAGAGGAACAGGAATAAGATGGATATCAAGATTCTCGACAAGTTAACTGCAGAAAAAATAGCAGCCGGCGAAGTAATAGAAAATCCTGCCTCTGTTGTTAAAGAACTGGTAGAGAATTCTATAGACGCCGGTGCTACAATAATTTCAGTTGAAATAGAGGGTGGAGGTAAAAATTTTATAGCAGTTACCGATAATGGTAATGGTATAAAACCGGCAGATCTATCACTGGCTTTCAAAAGATTTGCAACCAGTAAATTGAACGCAATTAAAGACCTTGATAGCCTTGCCAGCTTAGGTTTTAGGGGTGAAGCTCTGCCAAGTATAGCTGCGGTTTCAAAAGTCGAGCTAACTTCTCGGAATGAAGAGTCACTTGCTGCTTCAAAAATAGTATTTGAAGGTGGAGAATTAGTTGAGCAAACAGAAGCGGGGGCCCCAAAAGGGACCAGGGTAGTAGTAAGAGACCTTTTTTTTAATACCCCTGGCAGATTGAAGTTTTTACGGGCAGACTCTATAGAATCTGCAAAAATTAGCTCACTCTTATCGGAAATTTCCTTAGCTTATCCAGGAATTGCTTTCAAGCTAAACAGCGGCAAACGCGATGTAATTAAAACTACGGGCGACGGAAATCTACTCCATGTTATCGGAGCGCTATATGGCAATGATAGCGCCAAAGCAATGATTAAAATAAGCCGGAAAAAAAGTGATCTTGACATCAGGCTGGATGGATACATTTCCGCTCCACATTTAACCCGTTCTTCAAGACGCTGGATTACACTAATTGTTAATGGCCGCCTTGTAAAGAATGCAATGCTTACAAATGCTATTGAGCGAGCTTATTCAGATCTTATCCCCAGGCAGCGGCATCCCATTGCTGTCTTATGGCTTTCCATACCTCCTGCCAAATTAGATGTTAATGTACATCCTGCCAAAACAGAAATACGTTTTCTAGAACCGGAAACTGTGAAGAATATCGTATATCGTGCTGTAAAACAATCCGTTCAGGACAGTCCAGGAAGCCCGAAAAGGTTAACAGACTTCAATTATGATCTAGAACCACCTCTTAATAGTCTTCAAACCACCTTTTTATGGGAAAAAACCTTACCGGAGGCCACATATAAAACCGATCATACAAGCGACACGGTTCATGATCTTTTATCTGTCAAGCCAGGATATTTAATGGGTGAAAGTTATACCGAATCATACCGGTTGATAGGTCAGTTCCTCCAAAGCTACCTGCTTGTCCAGAAAGGTGATGAGCTGCTCCTCATAGACCAGCATGCAGCTCATGAGAGAATTAATTATGACGTACTCGAACGCAACAGTGGAGCTGATTCTAATAAAAACAGTATTCAACTTATCATGCCATTTAAAATAGAGTTTCCGCCGTCATGGAGCGACAGGTTACAGGATTTGATTCCCGTCTTGAACGATCATGGTTTTCATTTGGAGTGGATCGGTGAAGATAGCTATGTCATCAGGTCTGTACCCTTCAATTTTAGCACTGATACAAGCAGTGAGCAGATTTATGATTTAATTGAGAATATATTAGCTTCAGATTGTGATAATAATGATGAATACGAAAAGTTGATCCGTAAAAATATTGCCTGTCATCGCTCCGTTAAGGCTAAGCAGCCTTTATCCCGTGAAGAAATGGAAAAACTGATTAAAGAATTAATACAAACTCCAAACTCAGATTATTGTCCCCACGGAAGGCCTACCACTATAAGATTCAACCGCAGCCAGATTGAAAAATGGTTTCAGCGCAAGGGGAGATAGATAGAGAGATGAACGGGAATAATGGACATAAAATACCGCTTTTAATTTTATGTGGCCCTACTGCCGTGGGTAAATCATCACTGGCCATGGAGTTAGCAAAAATATTAAACACAGATATAATTAGCGCTGATTCTGCACAGGTATACCGGTTAATTGATATAGGAACCGACAAGCCTTCGCTGCATGATCAAAAACTGGTCAGGCATCATTTAATAGATTTAGTTAACCCGGATTGCTATTTTAGCGTAGCAGATTATCAAAAGAAAGCTTATGAAGCAATCGAAATGGTATGGACTGCAGGCAAGTTACCTTTTCTTGTTGGCGGTACCGGCTTATATATAAAAGCAGTTAAGGAGCATTATGCTTTTGGTTTACAGGGAGCCGATAGCAGCCTCAGAAAATATTACCTGCAGATTGCAGAAAAAGAGGGATTAGAATCATTGTACGAGAAGCTGAAAATGATTGATCCTGCTGCAGCAGAAATAATCCATCCAAATGACAAAAGGCGAATTATCAGGGCTCTTGAAGTTTATGACCTGGAAGGAAGGCCAATTTCCCAACAGGTAAGAGATACAAGAACCGATGAATCATTCTATACTACATTGACATTTGCACTTAAAATGGATCGCACCAGTTTATATTCAAGGATAGATAAACGTGTTGATAACATGCTCTTAAAAGGCCTTGAAAATGAGGTCAAAATGCTGATTTCTAAAGGATATGGGAAAGATAGCCCCGGTATGCAGGTTCTTGGTTATCGACAGTTACTGTCATACCTGTCCGGAGAAATAAGCTATGATAATGCTGTTTATGAAATTAAAAAACAGACCAGGAACCTTGCTAAAAGGCAGCTTACCTGGTTCAGGGGTGATAAAAGCATCACCTGGTTAGAAGTTTCCGAAGATAATTCGAATAACATATTATCTGAAATAATTTACAAAAAGGTGAAGGATTTACTGCTAACCCAGGCGAATAATTAATTTTATAGAAATAGATTAGAAGGGAGCCCAATCAATGAAAGGCGCAATAAATTTACAGGATACTTTTCTTAACCAGGCTCGCAAAGAAAACATGCTAACAACAGTTTTTTTAGTTAACGGTTACCAGATTAAAGGAGTTGTCCGTAGTTTTGACAACTTTACATTAATGCTGGAAGTAGAGGGGAAGCAGCAATTAGTCTATAAGCATGCAGTATCTACAATCATACCCATGCGTAATATTAACCTCAGGGCGCCTGATGAAGAGGCTGAAGATACAGAGCTTGCTGCAGAAGAAAACGTTTAAAGTTAATGAACATAAATAATAAAAGGCACTTGGCTTTTGAGTGCCTTTTTGTCTTTATATGCATCAGTAGGCACTTTATATATTGTGATTAAGGATGTGGGTCTTATAGATCGAGAAAAAGCTATACTTGTAGGGCTCGAGCTACAGAAAAACCAGGGAGATATTGAATATTCTTTAACTGAGCTCGCCTTACTTGCTGATACAGCGGGCGCTGAAGCAGTGGATAAAGTAATCCAAAAGCGAGAAAAAACAGATCCTGCATATTATATCGGCAAGGGAAAGGCTGAAGAGCTAGCCGCTCTTGCAGAAATGAGAGGAGCGGACCTGGTTATTTTTAATGACGAACTTACGCCTTCTCAGCTCAGAAACCTTGATCGCCTAATTAATCTCAAGGTTATTGACAGAACAGCCCTGATACTTGATATTTTTGCCCGACGGGCCTTATCGAGAGAAGGTAAGCTGCAGGTTGAATTAGCACAGCTGCAGTACCTTCTGCCCAGGCTGATTGGATTGGGCAACCAGCTTTCAAGATTGGGCGGTGGAATAGGAACAAGGGGGCCTGGAGAAACCCAGCTAGAAATTGATCGAAGGGTAATCAGGCGCAGAATTAGTGAATTAAAAAAAGAGATTGTACAATTACGAAAACAAAGAAACCTGCAAAGGCAAAGACGAAAGAAAAACCGTTGTACGGTTGTGAGCCTTGTAGGTTATACGAACGCAGGCAAATCCACGCTTTTAAACACCTTGACCGGTTCAGACCTTTATACAGAAGACAAGCTGTTTGCCACACTGGATCCAATGGTGCGCAGAGGTATGCTAAATGATCGCACTGAAGTGCTTTTCACAGATACAGTAGGTTTTATTGAAAAACTGCCACATCAACTCGTGTCAGCTTTCCGGGCTACGCTTGAAGAAATAGCAGCAGCAGATATTATACTGCACCTGGTTGACCTGAGTCACCCGGATTATAATAACCATGCGGCAGTGGTACGCCAACATCTTGCAACACTTGTGTCTGATTACCATGAAAAAGAAATCTTAGTCTTTAATAAAATCGATTTGCTGGATGATAGTTTAACTATAACCCATTTAGAAAGGGAATACCCGAACGCGCTTTATATTTCTGGGCTTACAGGCAGGGGAATCGAAAATCTAAAAGAAGCTGTTTTAGAAGCAATAAAGGTTAAACGGTACTCAGTAAAGCTATTTATTCCATATAATGAAGGTAAAACCATCTCTGAACTGCAAAAAGCCGATAGCTTTGAGATCATCAGCTACCAGGATGATTACCTGGAAATAAGAACAACCTTGGACAGAGAAACTCTTTCACGTTACGAAGTTTATAGATGCAAACCAGGGTAGAATAATTGCTGATATAAGTAAGGCTATAAAAAATGAATTACATTTTGCGAAAAAGGCCAATAACCTTACCGAGGATGTTAACTTCATTCACCAGTAATGGCGCATAAGAGTCATTTTCAGGCTGTAAGCGGTAAATGTTATTCTCTTTATAGAATCTCTTGACTGTAGCTTCATCTTCAATTAAAACAGCCACTATGTCGCCATTGTCTGCACTGCTTTGCTGCCTGACAATAACGTAGTCTCCATTATATATCCCGGCGCCAATCATGCTTTCACCAATAACTTTTAAAGCGAAACATCCTTCACCGGAAATTAAATATTCTGGAACTGGGAAATAACCTTCCTTGTGTTCATCAGCCAAGATGGGTAGGCCGGCAGTAATTCTTCCCACCAGCGGCACATAGGCGCATTTTTTCTCGGGAACTCCTTCAGAATCTCTGAGAATTTTAATAGCCCTTGGTTTTGTCGGAAGCTTTGAGATATAACCTTTTTTTTCAAGTATGTCGAGGTGGCTATGAACTGTAGCAGTAGAACTGATGCCCAGGGCCCTGCCAATTTCACGGACAGAAGGGGGGTAATTACAGCGCGCAACTTCATCTACAATATATTTTAAAACTTTCTTTTGCTTATCTGTTAGCGGTTCCAAAAAATCACCCTTCCTGAAAAAGCTTTTATCCAGATAATTATAACATATTGGAATTAAAACTTAAACTGTTGTTTGTTTTTTTCAGCAAATTCTAGCTATAGCCATTCATTCTGAGCAGTTTATTTAACCCGTTAAGATATGCCTTTACACTTGCTTCAATAATATCCGTGCTTGTACCGCGCCCACTAATGGTTCTATCCTGGTATGACATTTCAACCTGGACTTCTCCAAGAGCATCACGCCCCTGTGTAACAGCATTGATCCTGTATTTCTCTAATCCTATGCTGAGGCCGGTTATTTTATTAATAGCGTTGTAGGCTGCATCGATTGGACCGGCTCCAACTGCCACTTCTTCAACTGTGCTTTCATCTTCTTTTCTAAGCCGAATAACTGCTGCAGGGATACTTTTGCTGCCGCTGATTGTCTGCAGGTAATCAAGCCTGTATCTCGGTTCGGTGAAGGAGAGGTGATCCATGACTAACGCTTCAAGATCTTCCGGGTAAACTTCTTTTTTCTTATCGGCAAGGTTAACAAAGTGCTCATAGATAGTTTCCAGCTGCTCTTCACTTAAAGAATAGTTTAACTGTTTCAGCTGATCCAGAACAGCATGGCGGCCAGATCGTGCTGTAAGGCAAAGCTGTGCTGCTTTGCCCCCTATAAATTCTGCATCAATAATTTCATAGGTTTCCTTATTTTTCAGGATACCATCCTGATGTATGCCCGAGGAATGTGAAAAAGCATTCAGGCCAACTACAGCCTTGTTGGAAGGTATAGATATACCGGTTAACTTGCTTACCAGGCGGCTGGTCCTGTAAATTTCAGAAAAATTAATATCGGTATAGTAGGGGAAGTGATTTTGACGAATGCGCAGAGCTACAGCTATTTCCTCCAGCGCAGCATTACCGGCCCTTTCACCGATGCCGTTAATATTGCATTCAACCTGCCTGGCGCCATTTTTAATTGCTTCTAACGAATTTGCCACTGCCATTCCTAAATCATTATGGCAATGCACACTGAGGGTAACCTGGTCCATACCGCTCACATTGTCGCGCAGTCGCTTGATTAAGGCTCCAAACTCCTCGGGTACGGCATATCCAACTGTATCCGGAATATTAATAGTAGTCGCGCCGGCTTTTATAACCGCTTCAAGAAGTTCATAAAGATATTCATCCCTTGCCCTTGTTGCATCTTCAGGAGAATATTCGACATCATCAGTATACTTGCGGGCATATTTTACCGCTTCTACGCCCTGTTCTAAAAGTAAGGCAGGATCTTTTCTCAATTTGTGCTCCATATGTATATCAGATGCGCCGAGAAAAACATGGATGCGGGGACGCTCGGCGTCTTTTACTGCTTCCCAGGCAGCATCAATATCGCCCTGGACGGCCCTGGCCAGGCCGCAAATAACCGGCCCTTTGACTTCCCTGGCGATAGCATTAACAGCTTTAAGTTCTCCCGGTGACGAGACAGGAAAACCTGCTTCGATAATATCAACCCCAAGGCGGGCCAGTTGGCGGGCAACCTCTAACTTTTCATCATAATTAAGACGGGCTCCCGGCGTCTGCTCACCATCCCGTAAAGTACTGTCGAATAAAAATATTTTATTAGCACCATTTATTTCACTCACAGTAATCACTTCCTTATAACCATTTTTCTTAACTTCGAACTGTAACATACCTTTGCCATAGTAAAATCAGGTTAGTTATTCACTAAAAACAGGGCTAAAAGCTTTTAATCCTTTAATAAAAAAACCTTCGCCCAAGAGACGAAAG
>SLQM01000250.1 GCA_007131435.1 Syntrophomonadaceae bacterium | reverse complement strand
GAAGACGGCGTTGAAGTCACTACGGATGCTGCATACACTTTCGATATTGATGCTGACCGCAATCTGGTGGCCAATTTCCAGGCAGAGTCAAAGGATAAACCTGATAAACCTGATAAACCGGTTAAACCGGGTAAGCCATGAGGCATGGGGATGGCAGACCGCAACAACATTCAAGAAGGATTGCTTTGGGTAACAAAGAGATGCTTCTGACCATATGGTAAAAACCAGTGAAGTCACCGTAATTCCTAGTAGAAAATGCACAATAGTTAAACGCAGCAAAGGGTGTGCAAAATGCACACCCTCTATCTATTTTTAACGTTACAGGGGGTGTGTATTTTATCATATTATAGTAGATTAGCCAATTTAAAATTTACGTACAAACAGCGAGCCTTTATTGGCTCGCCTTTTGCTGTACAAGTCAAGGGGACGCAAGTCAAGGGGACGCTTTGTTTGACTTGCTGCCATATTAGAAGTCGAGTTATCAGATGTCCGAGGAAGTCAAACAAAGCGTCCCCTTGACTTACCATGGCGGGTATCGTTCCAACCGGTGAATGCTTTGATGAAGATTTGAAGTCAACTACTCTTGATTTCAGCAAGAAGGTATAATTTAAAGCAAGCAGAAATATCATAACAGAGGTGAAGAACTCCTGAAAACTTTGCGACTAATAATGGGTGATCAGCTTAGCCGGGATATTAGCGCCCTGGAAGGTATAGATCCTGGTAATGACCTGGTTCTAATGGCAGAACTTGAAGACGAAATTACCTTTGTTCAAAATCACAAGCAGAAAATTGCCCTGGTCCTTTCAGCAATGCGCCACTTCGCCGAAGCACTTCGGGCAGAAGGAATCGATGTAGACTATATACACCTGGAAGAAGAAAGTAACACTGGTTCTTTCAGCGGTGAACTGCTGCGGGCAATCAAGCGTCACCAGGTGGGAAAGGTAATTTTAACTGAACCATCCGAGTGGCGAGTCTTGCAGATGATGAAGGAATTCTCATCAGCTCACAATATCCAGGTTGAGATTCGAAATGATAGCCGTTTCCTATGCTCTCGTGAAGAATTTGCGCATTGGGCCGCTGGAAGAAAAACTATACGCATGGAGCATTTTTACCACTGGATGCGCCGTCAAACCGGTTGGCTGATGAAGGGAAGCAAACCGGAAGGCGGAAAATGGAACTTTGATACTATGAACCGCAAGAAATTGCCGCATAACTTTGAAGTGCCACCACGGAGACAAGTTAAGGCGGATGAAACCACAAAAGTGGTCATGAAGCTGGTAAAAGAAAGATATTCAGCCCACTTTGGCGACCTGGATAATTTTGCATGGGCGGTGACCCGCAGGGAAGCGCTGGCATGCCTCCGAGATTTTATAGAGCGCAGGCTCAATTATTTTGGAGACTACCAGGATGCCATGGAAAGCGGGGAGCATTTTATATTTCACTCTACTCTTTCACCTTACCTGAACCTCGGCTTGCTAACACCCCGGGAAGTCTGCCTGAAAGTAATCCAGGCTTATGATCAGGGGAAGGCTCCGCTTCACTCGGTTGAGGGTTTCCTGCGGCAAATTATCGGCTGGCGTGAATATATCAGGGGTTTTTACTGGATGCATATGCCCGGTTACCGGGAAACTAATTACTTTTCAGCAGATCGACCCCTCCCTTCCTTCTACTGGACAGGTAAAACAGAACTAAACTGCATGCGGGAAACAATTGAAGCTACTTGCCGCAATGCTTACGCTCACCACATCCAGCGGTTGATGATCACCGGAAACTTTGCCCTCCTGTCCGGTATTAATCCGGTCGAGGTCGAAGAATGGTACTTAATTGTTTATGCTGACGCCTTCGAGTGGGTGGAACTGCCGAACACTCACAGTATGGCCCTCTATGCCGACGGGGGACTGCTCAGCTCTAAGCCGTATGCTGCCTCCGGCGCCTACATCAATCGGATGTCTAACTACTGTGCCACCTGTGTTTACAACCCCAAAATCATGATAGGTTCAATGGCCTGTCCCTTCAATTATCTTTATTGGTATTTTTTAATGGTGAATGAAGAACTGCTCAAAAAAAACCCGCGCATGGGCCTGACGCTTAGAAACCTGGGTCGCATGGATAATGAAAACCGTAAAATGATTAAAGAGCAGGCAGAAGATTTTCTAGCCCGGCTTGATAGTAAGTACTGATGGATAAGTAAAACCAATCCAATTTTTTCTACTATCGGGCCCTTTACAATTATCAAGCGCTTTGCCAGGTTTGAAGTAGAAATCTTCCTTTTTAATCTTCATGATCAGTTCTCGCAAATTCAAGTTGAGCGCCCTTCCAGTAAAAAGTGGTAGAAACAATATATATCAAGTTACATTTTTATAAATAATTATTTCCCAAAAGCAGGACTATAGTTTTTAATGTCGAAAAATAATAACACAAAATATTTAAATCGTGCTACCGCACTTTGGAAAATTTACAATAGGTGTGGACGTTACGACAAGAGGAGGATGTTTAGGATGGGAAGTTTAAAGCTCAGGGGCCTACTATTCTTCTTACTAATTTTGGGTCTGTTCTTTTTTGCGGGCTGCGCGGACACCCCGGATGAAGTCGTTGATGGGGCTGTAGATGAAGAAGAGGTTGTAGAAGAAGTAGAAGTCGACACTGCAGAGGATACGGGCACCCTGCTTTTTGTTGCAGATGGTGAAGAAAGAGCCCGGGAAGGTATGAATTCTAAGGAAAGCTGGGTTATGAGTTTTGATCATATCTATGTTACTTTAAGTGATATGATAGCCTACCAGACAGATCCTCCCTATGATACTGATCAGGGTTGGGATATTGAATACCAGGTAGCCGTTGAACTGCCAGGAAAGTATACAGTTGACCTGGCCCAGCCTGATGCCGATCCGGTCGTTGTCGGTGAAGTTGCCCAGGCTCCTGCCGGGCATTACAACGCGCTTTCCTGGATTGTAGCCCGTGCAGATAGTGGACCTTCAGAAGGCTACTCCATACTATTCATTGGAACTGCAGAAAAAGATGGAGAAGTTATTGATTTTAGACTGGGAATAGAGTTTGAAGTGGCCTATCTTGGCGGTGATTTTGTTGGTGATGTCAGAAAGGGTATTTTAGAACCAGGTGCAAGCGCAGAAGTTGAAATGACATTTCACCTGGATCACCTTTTTGGCCGGGATGACAGGCCCTTGGATGACTCGATGAACCTTGAAGCTTTTGGGTTTGGGCCTTTAGCTGAGCTGGCTGATGATGGTTCGGTCGAAGCTGATTTAGCCTACCTTGAAACGGTCCTGGATAGTGAAACTTATGATATATTGGTAGATGTATTAACTCACTTCGCGCATGTCGGTGAAGGGCACTGTTTGGCCGAGTTTGTAGAATAGATGGAAAGGATTTATTAGCATGACTTTATATGATCGGACTGTAAGCTTGGCTCTGAGAATGGCTGTAGTCCCTGCAGCTTTGCTCATAATGATATTTCAGGCACAGGAAGTAATGGCCCATGGGGTCGAACTTGAATATCACGAAAGCAACGCAATTGAGATAATTGCCCGTTATGATACGGGAGAGCCAATGGCTGAGGCACAGGTTGCGGTTTTTGCTCCAGGTAGTCCGGCTGAACCATGGCTGACAGGTCTTAGCGACGAATCAGGCAGGTTCTATTTTGTCCCAGACCCGCAGATGCCCGGTCTATGGGAAGTTCAGGTGCGCCAGGCCGGGCATGGCGGTTTGATCAGGGTTGAAGTAGGTGAAACAGGCGAAAATGGTGACACCCCACCGGCTGTAGGAGGCTTCACCTTTGCCCAGAGGATGTTGATGACTGCCGCTGTTACATGGGGATTGATCGGTACTGCCCTCTTCTTCAGCAGGAGGAAGCACTGATCATGCATATTCCTGACGGTATACTAACAGCATCGGCGGCAATTGGCGGTTACGCTGCAACAGGGGGTTTAACCTGGTTTTCCCTGCGCAGGATTAAAAAGCAATATGGCGACCCACGCAGCGGTATTCCCCGGGCGGCCCTGCTTACAGCGGCGTTCTTTGCCGCTTCATTAATCCACATTCCCATACCCCCTATCAGCGTCCACCTGGTTCTTTCAGGCCTGATGGGGGTTATGCTGGGCTGGTTTTCAATCCCGGCTATCCTGGTTGGCCTGCTTCTTCAGGCGGTAATGTTCCAGCACGGCGGGTTGACCACGCTGGGCATAAATGCCTGCCTGATGGGTATCCCAGCCATGTTAGCCTATTACATATTCCGCCTGCGCTTCCTATTTGGGCGTGAAAAACCGCTGACGAATGGACTGCTTGCTTTTATTGCATCTTTCCTGGCTGTGGCCCTCGGGGCATTTATGGCAGCTCTTTTATTGATTTTTGCCACGCCGGCTTATCTTGATGCAGCTGCTGAAAGACAGGCGATAATTGCCTTAAGCCTGGCCCACCTGCCGGTTGCCATTGTTGAAGGATTATTCACTTTAATGGTGGTTCTGTTTTTGCTTAAGGTTAAGCCATCCTTACTTGATGGTGATCAACTTTGATAGCTGAAGCAGCAGTAAGCAAATCTGCGGCGAGAAGCCTGCTCGGTCGCTGGGAAGCCCGCCTGAAGGTGCCGGCGCTGCTGCTCCTGGTGTTCTCATTTGCATTTGTCCGGGACCTCTTACTGCTGCCTGTGCTGGTACTCATCGCTGCAATTATCTATGCCTTATCGGGGCTGCCGTTCAGCCATCTATTGATCAGGGCGCGCCTACCCGGTTTCTTCCTGATCGCCATGGCAATTATTTTACCCTTCTGGTCGGGGCAGACTATTATCTGGCAGCTTGGCCCGTTGGCCCTGCGCCAGGAAGGTTTACTCGGGTTACTTTTAATTGTGGTAAAATTTTTTACCATCCTGACAGTTGTTATTGCCCTTTTTGGCACTACTTCTCTTCCGCAGTTGACTTTAGCCTTACGGACAATTGGTATTCCCTGGCTGATCACGGATCTTTTACTCTTCACTTACCGCTACCTTTACCAGTTGGCCTCCGACCTGCGCCAGATGCGTACTGCCGCGCGCCTGCGGGGGTTTACCGGGACATCAGTTTCAGCACTTAAGCCTTTGGCTTTCATTGCCGGAACAATGCTGGTCCGCAGCCAGGAACAGTCGGAAAGGGTCTTCCAGGCGATGACCCTGCGCGGCTATGGCAACAGCAGTTTGCCCCTGCCCAGTTTCAGGCCGCTTCCCGTTGACTTTTTATTGCTGGCAGTTGCTATTTCCCTGTCGGCGATGCTGGTACTTTTACAGTTTATATTGTAATCTTAAAAATGCTATAATTTCAGATAAAGTAATGTAGCGTCAAGCCAGTGCGGAGGAACTGATGGCTGCTGAAGTCATAAAAACAACCAACCTAAACTATACTTATCCCGGTCAGAAGCCAACATTGGACGGGGTTAACATGACTATTAATACCGGGGAAAAGGTTGGCCTGGTCGGACCAAACGGAGCCGGTAAAACCACCCTTTTCTTGCTGATTACGGGGATTTTAAAGCCAAATGCCGGGCAGCTGGTGGTTTTTGACCAACCGGTTATACCGAATACATTTAACCCGAAGGTTGGTATGGTTTTCCAGCACACTGCTGACCAACTGATCAATCCTACGGTTCGTGAAGATATTGCCTTCGGTCCTCATAATATGGGCCTTGATGAAGAAGAGGTAAACAGGCGGATAAAGGATAGTGCTGATCTTGCCGGTATTCAGCATCTGCTTGATCGCCCCCCACATCACCTTTCTGCCGGTGAGCAGCGCCTTGTTGCCCTCTGCGGCATATTGGCCATGGAACCCTGCCTGCTGATTATGGACGAGCCGACTTCAGATTTAGATATCCGTTATCGACGCCGGCTGATCAAGATCCTGGAAGGGATGCAGGATAAGACCCTGTTTATTGCCTCCCATGACCTGGAATTCATCCTTGAAACCTGCAGCCGGGTTATTCTTCTCGAGGGAGGCGTCGTTTGCGCTGATGGTAGTCCAAAAGAAGTAATGGCAGACGGATCTCTTATGGAAAAACACAGTCTCGAAGTGCCTCATTCCCTCATGTCTGAATGGCATCGACATAACCAAATCTAGCTTCGTGGAATAAAAATTGTGGGTTGAGCTAATTATCCTGCTTAATATTCCTTCTGCGTCCCCCTGGATTCTGACCTGGTCTTGATGTTTACTGGTTGTTAACAGCAAGGCGATAATATTAAAAAACAACGTATAACCCATACGCCCGTAAGTATCTGTATTTTAAGGGAAGGAGGGGTAAATTGTGAGTCAAGTATGTTGTGGATCGGATTATTGGAAACAATGGCTGGGAGAACAAGATTCGGGATGGAAATGTGATATGGGCTTTTCAGCCAGCCAGCTCTTAGATATGCTCAATAAGCCTGCCAAAGGAAATGAGTTTTTAATGCTTGTTCACCAGTTTGTAACAGCAAGTTTGAATGAGGGCCTCGGCTGTATAATGCCACCTCCAGTTAAAGAAGCATATGATAGCGCTTCTGCTCATCTCACGGCTTTTCAAAGCAGCGGTTCAGGCATAACTGATGATCGCATGGAAATCTTGAAATGGAAAAATATCCTGGCATTGTGGAATGAGAACAAATCAAACCCCTGACCCGGGTTAATGAATATTATGAACGGCTTGTGAAATAAAGTATTGGCTCGGCAGTTTATATAATATCCAAGATTTAGAGAAAGGAGGTGAAAAAAATGGCCAAGGTCGAAAAGACAATTACTATTAATGCGCCGGTTGAAAAAGTATTTGCATTCATGGAGGATCCTGCAAACCTGCCGGCAATCTGGCCCAGCATGGTTGAAGTGAAGAACATTAAACCTGAGCCTGCAGGTGGTTATAACTACGACTGGATTTACAAAATGGGCGGAATGCATATCGAAGGAAGTTCCAAGACAGCAGAATACGAACAAAATAAACGCCTGGTTGATAAGTCTTCAAAAGGGATTGAGAGTGAGTTTACATGGATTTATCAACCTGAAGGTGGTGGAACCAAACTAACAGTTGAAGTAGCTTATAAAGTGCCGGTTCCAGTGCTGGGCAAACTTGCTGAATCTCTTATTGTCAAAATGAATGAGCGAGAGGCTGATACTCTTCTGCACAATTTAAAATCAATAATGGAGGCATAAATATCCTGTATTTTTGCCTCTGGGTGAGAGGGATCAAAAAGATTCCTCAAACGAGTATTTATCCGGGACAGCCTAAACGCAGGTAGAGTTCTTTAGTCTCCGGTTCAGGGGGCAGGCCGATTTCTTCCCTCAGAATCATGCTAAATCGTTTCTTTTCTTCAAGCAAGGCCTGCCTTTCTTCCAGGGAGGCATAAACCTGCATCAACAGGCGGTGGGCCTTTTCGCAGAGCGGTTCGGTTTCGATTAACCGTAGGAGAAAATCCCGGGCACGTACGTTTTTACCCCTGCTCCTGTAAAAACGGGAAAGGTTTAACAAGGCTTCACTGAATAGATGTTTTAAGCGAACCTGCCTGGGAATAGCCCAACAGTAATCAGCTCCTTCGGCGAGATAGTCTCCCCGGTAGAGTTTTACTGCGCGGGTCAGCATGCTGGCTCCTAATTCTTTAAGCGGTTCTTCTTGCATCCCTGTATTAATTAATCGTTCAAAGGTTTTCCAGTCAAGATTGTAATAATTGTTACGCAGCGAATAGATGTTTTGCTGGTATACTACAAGGTTGTCCAAGCCCTCTTGTTCCAGCTGTTTGCGAAGATAGTGCATTGTTGTCCGAAAAAGGGAGTTTCCACTAAGCAAATCATACCCCGGCCACAGCTCCTCAATTAACCTTTCTTTGCTTGCCGGTGATTCCAGGTGCAGCATGAGGGCCAGTAATTCCCGGGTTTTCCTTGTTCTCCAGTCTGTCAGTTCATGCCGGCTGCAAAACACCTGAAAAGTGCCGAAAGTTTTGATCGTAAGAGTGGGCCTGTTTTCATAATAATCTAAGTCATGGTTGCCAGCTTTAAGACCGGCTTCGGTTTGTTTAAGGTAGGCATTTACGGGACACTTTACCAGTTCGCAATCGTCCTCGGAAAGAGAAGTTAAAATAGCCTGTGTGGCTTCATCTGAAAGCTCAGCCAGGGGGGCGATTATACGAAAACGAACGGCAGGGTTTGGATGCTCAGCCAGTTCAGCCAACAGTTGGTGCATTCGCCCGCCGAGCCTTACCAGGATTCTCTGGGAGAAGATTACCTCAATATCATTTTCCAGGCTAAAACGCAGGATTGGTTCAAGCAGTGAGGCGGTCGGGTGCAGGGTGTTGCCAATGTAGTTTAGCCTGGCTGCCAGGTGTAGAAAACGTTTAGAGTATTTCTGAAAATCTTTAGTTTCGCCAGAGACATAATGAATGTAAGCCAGCGCTTTATACGCTTCACAGAGCCTGGTAATAAAGTTCATTTTTTTCAGGTTAACCTCGGCACGGTGCAGTACTTCGTGGGCTTCAGGAACGCGGCCCATTAGGGAATAAACTGTTCCAACCATCATCTGGGTCAGGCTGCAGGCCAGGTCAATTTGTTCTTCTGCTGCTGTCAGGGTTTCTTTCAATAGTATTTCTGCTTCTACCCAGTGACCTTTGGCAAAACGGCACCAGGCTAACAGGGATTGATTAAGCAGCAAAAAATAGCGCTCGCAATAGTATTCATATTGCATTTCAAGAGCTTTGTTGATCAAGTTTTCCACGGCGTCATAATCGCCGTTCTCCAGCTTAACATAGGATAATGCGCAGTAAGCAGATGGCAAGGTTTCAAGCATGCCGTAATGCTCTTTGGCAGCTATACTCTTGTTTGCCCATTCCAAAGCTTTATCCAATAGCCCCCAATCTCGATAAATATAGGGAATAGCATCCTGGATATAATAGCCGGGAAGAGCATGGTCGGGTGAAGACTGGATTGCTTCATGATAAGTTTTAAGTGCTAGTGCATGCCTCCCCTGTTGGTAATGCAGGTGTCCGAGGGTTTCTGCGAGATGAGCTATTGCCGGGTAATTGCCTGCCTGCCTGGCGCTTACCAGGCATTTCGTAAGCATAGTCTCTGCAGCAGTCATCTCGCCGGCCAGGGCCAGGCAGAGCCCTTTTTCAATGGCAAGCTCGAAGCGGCTGTTTAAAACGGTTTCACCAAGCCCTGATGCGGCTTCTTCAAGCAGACTTAGGCTGTCCCTGTATAGGCCGCGGCAGCGCAGTAAGCGCGCCTTTAAAAGCTTGCATTCTATAATACCGCTTATATCACCTGTTTCGGAAAAAGTATTTAGAGCCTTTACTGCCCAGTGGCTGGCCTCTTCAAGATGACCCTTGTTGGCTTCAATAACTGCCTGAAAATAGGTTAACCAGGGGCTGCCGGTAATAGCCTCAATACTGCAAGCCTGAAGCCAGCGCTCTAAGGTTTGCCAGCGGCCTTTTTGCAGACACAGGCGTCCCCCCTCTTCAAGGGCGCTTATCGCTTCGCCACTGACGCCTGACTGCAGGTAAAATTCTACTGATTTCTCAATTTCACCAGAAGCATGAGCCAGCCGGGCTGCCTTTAATTGCATTTCATTCTTTTTTTTGCCAAGACGTTCAAGTAGAAAATCTCTAAAAAGTTGGTGACAGAAATAAGTACATTTCTTTCCGCTTAAAGGGCTTAGCAGCAACTTGTCACCCAGCCTACCCAATATTTCTTCTGCATTTTCTGAACCAAGCAACTTATCACATCTTTCAGGACTAAGCACCTTGTAAATAGAACATTTAACAAGAAAATCTCTTTCTTCTAAACTTAAACTTTCAAAAACTTCTGCTGCAAGATAGTCATACAGTGAAGTAGCAGTCAGGAAATTGTGGTTGGCGCTGGAACCCTCCTGTTTGATAAGCATTGAACTTGCCAGTTCGAGCGCAGCAGGCCAACCGGAGGTTACATTTTGTATTTTATCGATCAGTTCGTGAGGTTGAACCCCTAATCT
>SLQM01000098.1 GCA_007131435.1 Syntrophomonadaceae bacterium | reverse complement strand
GATTCGGTTAAGGTTATAGTAGGCGGAGCGCCTGTGACCCAGGACTTTGCCGATGAGATTGGCGCCGACGGCTGGGCTCCCGATGCTGCATCAGCCAAGGACCTGGCCCAGAAACTGGCTAACTAAACAAATAGAATTGCGGGGGGTGGATCGCACTGATCGTACAGACTCTAAATCTGTATAGCCGGGTGGAGCTCCCGGACTCCCCGCCAATTTTACAATAGCTGCATATTTGGGGGCATTTATGGATTATGATTGGCAGAAAGCATGATATTACCAATATATTAAATAAATCTACTGGCAGTTCCAGCCTAACGGACGAAGAAATAATATATCTGCTTAGTCTGGAAGATCAGTGTGAAATAGAAGAGCTCTTTAGCGCAGCAAGGACAATAAGAGTGGCTAATTTTGGCAAGTCTATATTTTTATACGGGTTTATCTATTTTTCAACATACTGCAGGAATAACTGTACTTTCTGCTTTTACCGTTCTTCCAATACTGTAAGTGAACGGTATAGAAAATCGCATAAAGAAATTATTGAAACTGCTGAAAAACTGACAAAATCAGGTGTACATTTACTTGACTTGACCATGGGAGAAGATCCATTTTATTTCAAAGAAGAACACTTTGAAGATTTATTGAACACCATTGCTTCTATAAAAGAAATATCAGGTTTGCCTATGATGATTTCACCGGGTGTTGTTCCGCGCCCTGTGCTTGATAAATTTTATGACTTGGGAGTTTCATGGTATGCATGTTACCAGGAAACGCATAACAGGCAGCTCTATGATGAACTGAGATTAAACCAGGATTACGATGAAAGACTGGAGTTGAAAAAATACGCCCGGAGAAAGGGTCTTTTAATAGAAGAAGGCCTGTTGGCCGGGATAGGTGAGTCGGCTGAAGATATTTGTCATTCATTCAGGGTAATGGAAGAGTTGTCAGCCGATCAGGTTAGAGTTATGAGCTTTGTCCCTCAAAAAGGAACGCCGCTGGAAAACCAGCCCTCAATCCCAAGGATTCGTGAACTTTTAATGATAGCGGTTATGAGGCTTATTTTCCCGGACAGGTTGATACCTGCATCTTTGGATGTAGATGGCTTATCCGGTTTAAAAAAGCGTCTGGATGCAGGGGCTAATGTCATCACCTCTATTATTCCGCCTGGTGACGGGTTGCTCGGAGTATCACAAAGTACGCTGGATATCCAGGAAGGTGGAAGATCTGTCAAAGGTATTAAACCGGTCCTTCAAGAGTGTGGATTAGAAATCGCTTCAAAGAACGACTATAAAAATTGGATTAAAAATAGATTGCTGTATTTTACTGATATAGAATAATAATTAGCACAACACTTGCCGGCCAAAGGAGAAAGATCTAATTGCGTGTAGCAGTTGTAGGCGGAAAACTGCAGGGTCTTGAAGCGGTATACCTTGCTACCAAGGCTGGTTGGGAAATTGTACTGATAGATAAAGAGAGAAATATCCCTGCCCTTAATTTTGCCCATAGTTTTTACTGCCTCGATGCCGGGTCTTCAGGAAATCTTATTCCAGCTTTGACCGGTTGTGATTTTATCTTACCTGCCCTTGAAAATAAGGCTGTATTTAAAGCATTAATAGAAGTTTCTGAAGTTCTTGAAATTCCGCTTGCCCTTGATATGGCAGCTTACGAAATATCATCCTCTAAAGCAAGATCTGACCTGTTATTTCAGGAAATAAATATTCCCGCCCCTATACCCTGGCCGAACTGCTCATATCCTTTAATTATAAAACCATCTGGCTCCAGTGGGAGTGAAGGGGTTTTGAAGATAGATGATCAAGAGGGTTATGAGCTGTTTAAAAAAGAGAATGGGCCCGAATTAGAAGAGTGGGTTGTGCAGGAATATATAGAGGGCCCTTCCTACTCCATAGAGATTCTTGGCAGCGGGGAAAATTATTTTCCGCTGCAGGTTACCGGGCTTGAAATGGACGATATCTATGACTGTAAAAGGGTTCATGCTCCCGTTGAGCTGGAAACTCTGCAGCTAAAACAGTTTAATGATATAGCTGTTCTAATTGCCCGGGAAATAAACCTGACCGGTATAATGGATGTCGAGGTAGTCCTGCATCAAGGGCAACTTAAAATTCTTGAAATAGATGCCCGCCTCCCAAGCCAGACTCCGACAGTAGTTTATCATTCGGCAGGAATCAATATGCTGGAACTGCTTGTAGAACTCTACCTGGGAAAGCCTCCCCGGTAAGGGCCTCTTTACGAGTTTGAGCAGGCGGTAATATTTGAGCATATTGTGGTCAGTCCTGATCGCCTGTCTGTAGCGGGTGAACATGTTATAGGTTCAGCAGGGCCTTTAAACCACCTGGAAGAATTTTTTGGCGCAGATGAAGCTTTGACTGACTATATTCCCGGAAAGAAAAATTGGGTTGCTACATTGATTAATAAAGCTGATAGCATGGATGCAGTCAGGGAGAAGCGGAATAGTGTAATTAAAAAGATCATGTCCGAATTAAATATAAAGCGCTATAGTGATCCTGTTCCTGAAGCGTAGCATTTTATTAACCGGGGGAACTGATAAATGACCAGGCTTTTACCAACTGACATTAATGATATTCCGACAGGAATTGAAAAGTATGACCTGGAACTAAAAAGAAAGACCGGATCTTCTTTGAAAGATATAGCAATTATAGCTTCCGGGTTAGAAAAGGCAAATCTTGAGGAAGCCGTCTTGAGGGTTGCTGTAATACCTGTATCTGTCGGCCTGGGCCCAATTTCCGGTTTTTCTGCAGCCGTAAATGCCATTGCGAGCCATATTGGGTTTGATAGTTATGTGACAGGGCTTCCCGATGTTGGGGGCCTGGATGAAGCATTCAGAAATGAAGCTGATATTGTTATGATGGCAGATGATTATCTATTTGCTGCTTTTAACCTGCAAGACAGGCAGGTAGTAAGCAATGATGAAGCGACTGCCAGGGGTTATGTAACTGCCTTAAGCTGCATGGCCGGCAGCCTTTGTAAAAAATTCGTTTTACTGACCGGGGCAGGACGCCTGGGGATCCTTGCAGCTGATTTATTGGCGGACAGGCAGACGAAACTGATAATATATGATCCGGATCGAAGCAGGGAAAAAGAGTTGGCTGAAAAAATTATTGAAAAGTACGGGGCTACTGTTTTTACCGGAATGGAATTACCGGAAGCCTTAAACAGGTGTGAAGCTGTTTTTGATGCTTCTCCAGGCTGCGCTTTTATTAAAGGCGATTATATTAAAAGCGGCACGCTGGTGGCAGCGCCGGGAATGCCTCTGGGCCTAGATGCTGAAGCCTATGCTAAAGTTGCGGAACGGATAATTCACGACCCACTTCAAATCGGAGTGGCTACAATGCTTTACTGCAGCCTCGCAGTTCATAGATCCTAAACTAGCAGGGAGTGCTTATTTATGTCAGATAAGATAAAGAAAAGATACTACCGTAAAAGGGTGGATTTCTTTAAACTGCTGCAAAAGATGAAGCTGTGGCCTTCCCGCAAGCGGGTGATGCACGGCATAAAAGAGTTGAAAATTACGGGGAATAAAGCTTTAATAACTACTCATTGCAATGAAATGTTCATTGCCTATAATTCAAAAAACAGCAGGGCTCACCGGGTATTACGTAATAAATGGGGTTTTACCCCCTGCCCCACCTGCCGCATACCGGACTGGAAACTTGAGAAATATTCATCAACCCGCTTTAGCCAATCTTATGGTTCTGACCTGGTGGAAGGTGAACAAAAATAGGGGGTTGATTAGCTATTGTTATTTTGCACAGGCCTTCAGCTGATCATCTTCATAGATTTTTAAGCAAAAATTCTCTGGATACTTGGCAGTAATATTTTTATAATAATCCTTGATGATCTGCATATCCTGTTTATAGGCTCCCGTGGGCATAAAGCTTGGTCCTATAGCTGCCTCTCTTTTGCTATAATCAAGATGAGTTAAGACAATCGGCACTTTCGCTTTCAGCGCAATATAATAAAAACCTGTTTTCCAGATGCATGCATGTTTTCTGGTCCCTTCCGGTGCTATAAGAATGGCCAGGTTTTCTTTCGCTTTATTGATTGAATCTGCAACGGACTCTACCATCGTATTTTTCCTGGAACGGTCGATGCCAAAAGCGCCTGCGGACATTAAAAGGTTTTTCAGGGGGAAGTACTTCAGCCACTCTTTTTTGATCATGAAACGGACAGGGATTTTCATTTTATGAAGCCCGGCCATGGCAAAGAATATATCAAAGTTACTGGTATGTGGACCAGCTACCAGTATGCTCTTTTTAATATGGGTGGGCATTTCGCCCTTCAGCTTCCAGCCCCCGACAGTGAACAAGAATATGGCAATAGCTTTAATCATGATGAACCTCCCGGATGATAATTAATTACAGTTCTAACAGTATCATTAATTTGCGCCGGGGTAAAATAATTATTTATTCAGTTAGATCGGTTTTTATTGTATAATCGAGCTATGAATAGAAAAGTGAGATATTTATGCTATTTACACCTGTTTATTGGCATTGGTGCCCTCTTCGGGGGTATTGCAGGAATGCTGAACCCCCATGAACCTCTTGGAATACCTATTGAACTGCTTGAAGGGTCTCCTTTCAGCAGCTACTTTATCCCTAGCCTTATATTGTTCACAGTTATTGGCTTAGGGCATACTTTGAGCGGGATAACAGCCCTGAAAAACTCAAAATACCAGGGGTATATCAGTTCAGTTTTTTCATGGGCCCTGATGATCTGGATCGTGGTACAGTGCATAATAATTGAAACAGTTGATTTTTTACATGTTCTATATTTTATCCTGGGTTTGGCCGGGGCAGTGCTGGGATTCATGGTTTTATTTGAAAAAAGGCAGTTTCCTGCCAACCTTTTTCATAAGGGTCAGTCTCTATAGAAGCAAGTAGTTATAATAGAACAAATGATTTCAATAGGTCATTAATTAACCGGGAGGTTCAATAATGGGAAAAGAAAGCATTCATACTGAAAAAGCTCCAGCAGCTGTGGGGCCTTACAGCCAGGGGATCAAGGCCGGCAACCTGGTTTTTGTTTCCGGCCAGATGCCCGTGAATTCTAAAACTGGTGAAGTTGTAGAAGGCGATGTAACCGAGAAAGCTAAAAAGTGCATGGAGAATGTCCTGGCCATCCTGGCAGAGGCTGGCATGACAGCAGATAATATTGTTAAAGCTACAATATTCCTGACTGATTTAGGTGATTTTGGCCGGGTAAACGAAGTGTATGCTTCTTATTTTAAGGATAGTTATCCTGCCAGGTCATGTGTTGAAGTTTCCAGGCTGCCCAAGGATGTATCAGTGGAAATTGAGGTTATAGCCTCATCATAGGGTTTTGACTTGAAGCATATGAGAAAGTGGGGTTAAGGTATGATTGAAAAAAATAATATTCCATTTGGACCTGTATCAGGTGACAACTTATTTTTTGCATATTTAAAGAAAACTGGATGGGTGTTGCTATCCATTTTCATAGTATCTTTAGCGCTATTCCTGATATTATCTGGTTCGGCTGTATCTTCTGCCATGTATGGTGATATAAACCAGGATGGAGAAATAAACGTTCAGGATGTTGTGTTAACCATGAGACATGTTTTAGGTTTGCAGGAACTGAACTCCATTCAAAGAATGGCCGCCGATGTAAATAATGACAAGACTATAGATGTTGCAGATGTTACCCTGATCATGAGAAAATCGCTGGCTATAATTGAAAAATTCCCGGGACTTTCATCATCAGAGTTCTCCCTGGTCAAGGAAGATGGCTTTTCAGTTCATGAGGGCCTATTACCGGGATACAAAATGGTCATTGTTTCCCTGGTAATTAATGATCCTGAAAATTACAGGGTCTACATAGCGGAAAAAGAATTGTCATTTAGCAGTCTAGATAGTAATTCAGTAAAGCCTTTTTTTTACGGTGAAATAAAAGAAGAAGATGCCAAAATTGAGAATGTAAAAGTTAAAAGTAAAAAATAAAACAGCTGACAGCAGTGATTATGGGTTGAACAGCTAATTGTTAAAAAAAATGGGATAATCTCTATACATCTTTATTCTTCATAGCCAGCCTTTTGCCCTGGATAATGACTTCCGAACCATATTTTTTCCTCAGGCTGTCCTTTGTCCTGGTCAGCGCTTTTGATTTTTCTATTTGTGGGGTATTTTGCAATAAAGTTTCCTGTTTTCCAATCTCGAAACCGGATAGTTGCACTCCTACCAGGCGCCAGGGTGGTTTGCCACCTTGATTAAGGAATAGGTCTTTAGCCGTCTTGTATATTTCGGAATCTTCACTAACGGTTTCGGGCAAAGTTTTCCCACGAGTGATAGTTTTGAAAGTACTGGTGCGTAATTTTATTGTTACGGTTCTTGCAGTAATGCCGGCAGAACGGATACGAAACCCTACTCCTGCGGATTGCTCCAGCAAAACCATCAGCATGGTTTCCAGGTCATAAATGTCTTCGGGAAAAGTTGTTTCTTCAGAAATTGATTTGGCTTCGTTTGCCAGTTCCAGTTCCCTATTGTCAATACCGTTAGCATAGTTGTGGATATTTAAAGCACTGTTTCCCAGGAGGCGGGTTAGTGAACCAGGCGGACATTGAGCTATATCTTTTACGGTCTGCATGCCGGCACTCTTTAACTTTTTTTCTGTAACCGGCCCGATTCCCGGCAGAACCTTTAAGGGAAGTGGCCATAGAATTGTCCTAACATTTTCTAGCGGCAGAATCCCAACGGCATCTGGCTTAGCCTGCTCGCAGGCAATTTTTGCGAGCAGCTTGCTGCTGGAAACACCAACCGAAATAGGCAGACCAATATCTGCTTTAACCGCGGCATGAATTATTTTTCCGATCTGAAAGCCTTCTCCGCTTTTTACTGCCAGGTAAGCCTCATCTATTGATACTACTTCTATATCCGGGGTATATCTCTCAAATATATTTCTTACTTTTAAAGACAGCTCTTTGTATCGGTGCATCCGCCCGCTTAGCACTATAGCCCCCGGGCATAATGCTACTGCTTTTTTCATGGGCATTGCCGAGCGCACGCCGTACTTCCTTGCTTCATATGAACAGGTAGATACAACTCCACGACCTTCCGGGCTGCCCCCTACAATTACAGGAAGCCCTTTTAGGGATGGGTTGTCGAGCTGTTCAACTGAAGCAAAAAAAGCATCCAGGTCGCAGAGCAGAATATCTCTTGTTTTCTTCATGGTTTGATCCTAAATATTTCTGTTTGTCCTGTCAATTAGTCTTTATTTTCCCAGGTAACTGTATGATAAGCGAATTACCAGCGGAAAATAGCAGCAACCGGTGAGGTGTCTGGCATCTCGCTCTTATTTAATGTATATATGCTACCGTTGTTAGCAAAGCTTTTAACAGCGGCAAGATCAATTAGATCTTCATAACCGGCCTGTGATTCTTCACTTAATATAACTTCCTCTGTTTCTGGGTTGTAATAGCCCCATTGCTGAATTCCGGGAACTACAAACAGTTCACTTATTCTGCCATGGTAAGCAGCAGGCAAAATTTCCAAGATGCTATTTGAGGTTTTTCCTGTTCCTTTTAATTCCAGGTAGCGGTTTTTAACTTCTTCCTGCTTCTCCTTAAAGTAAGGATGAATAATTTGCCATGCTTTCTGGTGTAAATCATATGTGCTGACGTTTTCCGGGTTGCCTTTTATAGTTTCGCCAAAAACAGCAGGGTGTTTACTTATTTCCCTGTATAAAGGAGCAAGGTAGTCTACGCAGGCTAAAATGAGGGGAGCATTTTTTTCTTCAACCTGGCCCTGCACTTCGCGGTCGATGAACCTTAGGTAGTTTAAAAGTCTCTCCTTTTGAAATCCGTCAATTGTACCTCCATGGCCGTGGAAAATTGCATTACGTGTTCCTGTCGAATCAGGAGCGCCGGTGTGAAATTGCAGATCTGGTTCAAAATCTATTTCCCCAAATTCTGTATCCAGCTTTTTTTTTTTTTTTTTTAAGTCGACCTCTTCAGCTGTGCTGCGATTACCATAGATCAATCGTACCTGCTTTTGACTCAGGGCAAGCATGTAAAATTGATCATCTGCAGAAAAAAACTCGAAAAGTGGTTTAAGATGAAATGAATACCTTACTATAGCCATTTCTTCAAAAGGTAATGGCAGACGGTAATGTCGATGAAAATTGTTAGCAGTAAAAAAAACAAACCCTTCGCTTTGGGATGCCCAGTATATGTTTTCGCTGATTAATTTTCTTGCCGGTTCCATAATTTTTTTACGTTCTTCGGGGCCAATTCCGAGAGGTTCTAACTGTTCTTCTGCTTTTTTCACCAAACTTTTAAACCTTGTTATATTTTCCTTTGCTTTTTCACGACCTTTTTGAGTCGGCATGTAAATAGATATGCAAGGGTAATCACCACCATGCTGCATTAGCTGTTCTAAGTCCTGTTTTTCTAAACGGTCCATCTATCAATTCCCCCTTTTTAAAATTATAAAGGATAGCTTATGGATCAATTAAAATATTCTATATAAACGTTATCGTATATGAATTGCTCCATTTTATTAAATATTACCTCTATCTATATTATAACTGATTCTGATCTCTCTTCAAGTTATAAATAGCTCATTAACTATTTACCAGGGAAAAGTGTCTTTGTGTAGGAAATATCGAACCATATGTCGAATGATATATATAATTCAGAAAAGGAGGGATAGAGATGTATCGTATATTATTGGCGACTGATGGCTCAGAGCATGCAGAAAAAGTAATTACTCATGCCTTGAAGATTGCCGAAGCGATGAAGGCGGAAGTAAATATTCTTACCGTAGTAGGTGAATATGTTTTCAGCCCCAGGGTCAGTGTTCAATTCTCTGATGATAATTGGAAGCTAATTAACCAGCAGTTAAAAGAAGAAGCTGAAGAGCTAGTGGGAAAAGCTGCAGAACCTTTTAAGGCAAAAGGTTTGACAGTTAAGACTGAGGTGGTGATCGGCCACCAGTCACCTGCAGATGTGATTTGTGAAAAGGCCAGGGAGTGGAATATTGACCTTGTTATCATGGGTAACAGGGGGCTGCGGGGAATTAAAGAAGTTTTCCTGGGCAGTGTCAGTAACAAGGTTGCTCATATTGGCTGCACCAGCATTATGATTGTCAAGTAAAATTTATAAAGATTCTAGCCTGGAGGGATATCCATGAATCGAATACTTGTGGCAATTGACGGGTCTGACCATTCTGAGAAAGTTGTTGAAGAGGCGATAAAAGTAGCGAAAGGACTTGATGCAAGTATTACAGTCTTAAAAGTTACCGGGGAATATGATTTTAAGAGTAGAATAAGTATTCACATGTCCGATGAGTACTGGGAACAAATTAAAAAGAATATGAAAATTGAAGCTGAGGAAGTAGTAAATAAAGCAGCAGCGAAAATTAAGGATAGCGGTTTACAGGTAGATACAAAAGTTCTTGTGGGTAAGCAGCCACCAGCCGAGGGAATCTGCAAAATGGCAGATAGGGATGGCTATGACCTGGTTATCCTGGGCAGCCACAAGTTAAAAGGTATCAAAGAAGCCTTCCTCGGCAGTGTGAGTAATAAAGTTGCCCACTGTACGAAGAGTCATGTTATGATCATTAAGTAGCTTGTCCGGCAAGTAATACCGGCAGAAAAGTAAGGAACGATGCATGAAACTAAAATACGGCAATGATTACCTGTTTTTAGATCTTCCGGATGAAACACCAAGGATAGTCCTTGAGGGTGCTAAAACAGAAGCTATTTCCAATCCGGAAGAAGCTGTTTCTGAAGAATTATTAAATCCAATAGGTTCTGCTTCCCTGCGGGATATCGTGCAGGCAGGAGAAACTGTCTGTATCCTGGTCAATGATTCGACCAGGCTAGCTCGCAGTGAAATCTTTTTACCAGTCCTAATTGAGGAACTTGATAGATCAGGTATCGATAAGGATAATATTTTTATTCAATTTACCAATGGGACTCACAGGCCTATGGATCATGAGGAAATGACTGCTCTAACCGGCGAAAGAACTGCCGGTATGGTAGCAATGTATAATCATAACAGCATGGATAATGAGAAACTTCTATTCCTCGGGCACACGTCTTTTGATACACCGGTCTATATTAACCAGAGAGTGATGCTTGCTGACCGCCATATTTTGACCGGTAGTGTGGTTCATCACTTTTTTGCTGGCTTTGGAGGCGGTAGAAAAGCCCTTGTTCCCGGCGTTGCAGGGTGGGATACGATATGCAAGAATCACAGCCTGATGTTCCATCAAGCTGCACGTGCCGGCGCGCTTAAAGGAAACCCCGTTCACGAAGACCTCGTAGAGGCCGCACTGATGGTCGGTGGAGATTTCCTGATAAATACGGTCTTAAACTCAGATAAGGATATAATTGGCATATTTGCCGGGGACATGTTATATGCTCATCATGCTGCCTGTGAAATGGTAGAAAAGGTAAACGGTTATCAGCTTGAACAGCTGGCCGACGTGGTAATTGCCAGCTGTGGGGGATACCCGAAAGATATTAACCTGTACCAGGCTCACAAAACTTTAGATAATGCCCTCGCGGCTATGAAGCCGGGAGGGCAGCTGGTCTTGCTTGCACAGTGCAGGGACGGTGTAGGGTCAGAGTTATACGAGGAGTGGGCCTGTAAATACAGCGATATAAAAACTTTAGAGGCGGCGCTAAAAGAAAATTTTGTGCTTGGCGGGCATAAAGCATACAAAGTTGCAGAACTACTGCAAAAAGGCAAAGTCTACCTTGTATCGGATTTTGAACCGGATAAAGCCCGGCTCTTTGGATTTGTGCCAGTTTCTTCGCTTGAAGAAGCTGTTGCTGATATTTATTCTGCCAATCCTAACCTGTTGACCTATATTATTCCCCAGGGGTCAACCCTTGTTCCCCGTTATACCGGCTAAACCGTATCCCATATAGCAGTCTCTTATTCTTCATTTCTTTTTTCGGTATTAGGGCTAATACCTTCGCTGATAGCGCTGTTTACCTCCTGCATAAATTGGCTGAAATCATTTTGGGCTTTCGCGTAAGCCTGGATTGTAAGGCTTGAATCCATTTTGCTTTTTAAGTTATTAAATTGCTGTATTTGATCCTCGCTTGGTTGTACTCCTGACTGCTGGGCAAATTGAATTTGCTGCTGAATATCCTGGATCTCTTTAATCATCTGGCTTGCTTCAGTATCTTCCTGCATATTTTGAGATACCCTTTCAAGTTCCATATATTCTTCAGTTTTGCTGATTTCTTTGCCAAGATCTTTAGCCTTTTTCATAACACTCATCTAAAAAACCTCCTGAAATTTAATCTGACACTCCCTTCTTGTTTCAAGGTTAAGATCCCTTTATTTTTTTTTAATTGGTTAATATAAGGTTGGAAATTATAAATAGGTGTCTTTTTTGACCTGAAAAATTTCCCCCAAATGATTTAGTAACTGGCTCGTACGCTATAATATAAATATAGACATTAAAATGTCGCGTATTTCAAGTTTGGCAAATAGTAGTTTGGACTCAAAATGAACTGGCAGGGGAAAAATAGTGCAGAAAGGATGAAAGGTTTATTGGATCCAGGCAATAAAAATAATTGGTGGAAAGGGCTGCTAAAAAAAACGGCCCTGGTATTGCTTGCGATATTCATTGTTCTCAGTTTACTTCCCTATCTATTACCTCAAGTTGAGTTGGGCGGAGACAGGTATGACCTGGTATATTCCAACAGCAATTTTTCTCAGGTGAGAAATATTGACCTGCACTACAGGATTTGGGAAAGCGGCGGTGCGGATAAGGGTAATATACTCCTTGTTCATGGATTCGGCGCGTCAACTTTTTCCTGGCGTTACACGGCGCCTTACCTGCAGGAAAGAGGTTACAGGGTTTTAGCCGTTGACCTTCCCGGGTTTGGTTTAAGTGAACGGGTAATAGGGTTTGACCATTCCGCCGATAACAGGGCAGATTTGCTCTGGGTCCTGCTTGATCAGCTCTACCCAGGAGAAAAATGGCATTTAGTCGGCCACTCAATGGGTGGCGCAACTGTTAGTTCCATGGCGCTTATGGAAACGGAGAGGTGCATCAGCCTAACGCTAGCTGCCGGGGCGCTTGCCCAGTTCGAGCCATCGCTCTTCAGCTATTTTTTAAAGTATCCTCCTGCCTCTCGCTGGATCAGGGTGATTGCAGGCAGGCAAATGCTTAATGAAGAGAGGGTTGAGATGCTGCTTATTTCAGCCTATGGAAGAGAGCCCGAACCAGCTGAAATTGAAGGTTATTATTTGCCCCTTACAGTGGAAAATAGCGATGCTGTACTTGCAGATTTAATTAAAAGTGCTCCCACCCCCCTTCTAAACAGGGTCAGTGAAATAAGGGCTCCAGTACTCTTAATCTGGGGAGAAAATGATACATGGGTTCCGCTGAATCAAGGTATAGATCTGGAGAAACTGATCCCTGGAGCCACCCTTGTTGTTCTTGAAAGTGAGGGTCATTGTCCAATGGAAACCGCACCGGGACTCTTCAACTATTACCTCCAAAATTTTTTAGAAAAATAGTTTATTGTTCTTAATACCCCTGTATTAATTTGATAACAGGAGAGAATATATGTAATATAGTTTTAAATTAACCGTTAAGGAAGTGGAAAACATTTTGAGTTTTATTGAAATGCTAAATAAGAAGAAGGTTGTTTTGTTTGACGGTGCTGCCGGAACAGAAATGGCAAGAAGAGGCGTTGATGCCAGTGCCAGTGTTAATTTAACTAAACCGGAAGCTATTGAATTACTTCACAGGGATTATGCCTTAACTGGAATTGACTGCCTGATTACTAATAGCTTTACAGCCAACCGTATTAGCATAGAGACAAAAAAAATGGATTTGGATATAAGAGAGACAAATCTTGCTGCAGCAAAATTGGCCCGTAATGCTGCAGGAAAAAATCAATATGTTTTCGGCGATATAGGACCTACCGGCAAACTACTTCAACCTTATGGAGACTACAGCGAAGAACAATTTTATGAAAACTTTAAAGAACAGGCCCTGATTCTAAATGAGGGTAAAGTTGATGGAATAATCATTGAGACAATGACAGACCTGCGAGAAGCTGTTTGCGCTCTTCAGGCTGTTAAAGACAACCTTGATTTGCCTGTAATAGTTTCTCTCTCTTTTATTTCTGCAGGTAAGGGCGGGCGGACAATGATGGGAAATAGTGTGAAGGAAATTGCAAAAGCCCTTGATGAAAATGGGGCAGATGTGGTAGGTGCCAATTGCGGTGAACTTGTGCCGGATGATATGGCCCGCATTGCTTCCACCTATAGAGAATTTACAGATCTACCTGTCATAATCCAGCCAAATGCCGGCCTACCAAGCCTGGTTAATGGTAATACTGTTTACAATATGACTCCGCAGGCTTTTGCCGAAGGGGTCGTAAAATGTATTGAAAATGGGGCAAAACTGGTTGGTGGCTGCTGTGGCACCACTATTGAACATATCAGCGCAGTTGTAGAAATAGTAAAAAAGCTTTAATTGCCTATAGCTAAATAACCTCCAGTTTCTTTCCTACTTTGATAAAAGCTTCAATTGCCTGGTCTAGGTCTTTTTTCTTATGTGCTGCAGAGAGCTGAACCCTGATGCGCGCTTTTCCTTTCGGTACCACGGGGTAAGCAAAACCGATTACATATATACCTTCTTCCAGCATTAAATCGGCCATTTTTAAAGCCAGCGGTTCGTTGTAGAGCATAACCGGCACAATTGCCGTGTCGCCGGGGACTATAGTAAAGCCAGCGTCGAGCATTTTCTGACGAAAGTAATTTGCATTAACCATTACCTTTTCCTGCAGGGTAGTTGAGGACGATAGCATCTCCAGCACTTTAAGGGTCCCTCCGGCAATGGCCGGGGCCAGGGAGTTCGAAAACAGGTAGGGCCGTGAACGCTGGCGCAGCATTTCGATCAGCTCTTTACGGCCCGAGGTGCAGCCACCCATAGCCCCGCCAAGGGCTTTGCCGAAAGTAGTGGTAATCAGGTCCACTTTACCTTCCAGGCCAAAGTGCTCAAATGTGCCGCGGCCCTGCCTGCCAATATACCCGGTTGCATGGCAGTCATCCACCATGACCAGGGCATCATATCTATCGGCCAGGTTACATATTTCAGGAAGCTTGGCAATATCTCCGTCCATGGAAAAAACGCCATCTGTGGCAATGATCCGGTATTTTGATCCCTGCGCTTCCTGCAGGCAGTTTTCCAGCTCTGCCATGTCTGAATGGCGGTAGCGGTAGCGGGCAGCTTTGCAAAGCCTCACCCCGTCAATAATCGAGGCATGGTTTAGCTCATCGGATATGATTGCGCTATCAGCGCCCAAAAGGGGTTCAAAAACTCCCCCATTGGCGTCAAAACAGGCCGCGTAAAGGATGGTATCTTCTGTCTTCAAAAACTCGGATACTTTTTGTTCCAGCTCTTTATGCAGCTGCTGGGTGCCGCAGATAAAACGGACCGAAGAAAGGCCGTAGCCCCAGCGTTCCATGGTTTCCCGGGCAGCTTTAATCACGTCAGGGTGATTGGATAGCCCAAGATAATTATTGGCACAGAAGTTTAAAACCTTTTTTCCACCTGTTATCGTTATTTCAGAAGACTGGGAACTGGTTATAATCCGTTCATTTTTATATAGCCCTTCTTCTTTAAGCCCTGCAAATTGACTTTTCAAATCGTCAAGTATTTTTTTTGACATTATATTATACAACTCTCCTTCCTGTTTGTTGGAATTAAAGCAACCAGCATTTTAATTAAGTTTTTTACTTAAAACGTTAAGCATATCTTTTGTCATTTTTTCCAGCCCATATTTTGGGTTCCAACCCCACTCTGCTCGTGCCGCAGAGTCATCAAGGGAGTTTGGCCAGCTGTCGGCAATAGCCTGCCTTACAGGATCTATATCATAGGAGATAGTAAACCCGGGGATATATTTTTTAAGCTCTTCGGCAAGCTTGCCGGGCGTAATCGTAATTGCAGAAACATTAAATGCATTTCGATGGATAAGTTTTTCCGGGTCGGCTTCCATTACCTGCACTGCCCCTTCAAGTACATCAGGCATATAAATCATGTCTATGGAGCTGTCTTCCCGTAAAAAGCATGTATAGCTGCCTACCCTGATTGCATCGTAAAAAATGTGAACGGCATAATCAGTTGTTCCGCCTCCGGGAAGTGCTGCATTTGATATCACGCCGGGGTATCTCAGCCCCCGAATATCCAAGCCATATTTCTGGTGGTAATAGTCACAGAGCAGTTCGCCTGCAACTTTAGAAACTCCATAGATGCTGGTTGGCCTGGTAACAGTGTCCTGCGGGGTTTTATCCTGAGGCGAGCCAGGCCCGAACACAGCGATTGAACTGGGGAAAAAGACAGCGCACTTGTATTCCCTGGCAGCTTCAAGTATATTATTTAATCCGTTCATATTGACGGCCCAAAGCGCCTGGGGATTGCTTTCACCTGTTGCAGACAGCAGGGAGGCAAGGTGGTATATTGTGCCTATATCATATTTTTTTAATGCAGCTTTTATTTCTTCTGGTTTTGTAACATCGACCAGTTCAAATGGCCCTTCTTTAGTTACATTTTCAATACCTTCAGTAATGTTTTTTGCTGATGCAACAACCTTATCGGAGCTGTATATATTTCGCAGGTAAGGCGTCAGTTCTGTTCCAATTTGCCCTAGCGAACCTGTTACCAGGACAGATTTCATTTTCATCTTCACTCCCTATAATTGTGCTTGCTACATTTTTCTCCCTGGGTAGGGATTTTCCTTCTATAAAGAGAAGTTTAGTTATATATACTGTGGTATGCTATAACAAATTATTTTTGGGAGGTTGTAGGATGTTTCCACAAAAGATATTTCGTTTACCACCAACTATTTTAACCGGTGCCGGATGTATAGCCAAGATTGGTGAAGAGGTTTTAAAGCTAGGCTCAAAGAGGGTTTTGATTATTACAGATGCTATCTTGGTTAAACTTGGAGCCGTTGATGGGGTTAAGGAATCACTACAGAAGAAACAGGTAGAATATGCTGTGTTTGATGATATTCCAACAGAGCCAACAATAGATTATGTTAAAGCCGGTATTAAGGCCTACCGGGAGAACGATTGTGATTGCATTTTTGCGTTGGGTGGAGGCAGCGCGATAGATACGGCGAAAGCAGTTTCAATTATGCTTACTAACGACGGGGACATTTCGGCTTACATGGGTTTGGATAAGGTTAAAAATAAAGGTGTGCCACTAATTTGTGCCGCAACAACCTCTGGAACTGGCAGTGAAGTTACATCTGTAACAATTATAACTGACACCACAAATGATGTAAAAATGCTCATCGGTAGCAGTTATCTAATACCACAGGTGGCAATCGCTGACCCACTGATGACTGTTTCGATGCCAAAAGCACTGACCGCAGCGACAGGAATGGATGCTTTATGCCATGCAATTGAAGCTTACGTATCCTTAAAGGCTTCCCCGATGAGTGATATCTTTGCTTTGTCGGCAATTAAACTATTGGCCGGCAACCTGAGACAGGCATGGGCTAATGGGAATAACCTTGAAGCGCGTGATAAGGTGATGATGGGTGCGCTAAAAGCTGGTGTGGCTTTTAGCAACTCTTCTGTCACCCTTGTGCATGGGATGTCAAGACCAATCGGAGCTAATTTCCACGTGCCCCATGGGCTCTCAAACGCAGTTCTGTTAAGTACTGTCATGGAATTTAGCTTGATTGCCAACCCGACCAGGTTTGCATGTGTTGCTAAAGCCATGGGTGAGAATATTCATGGGCTTCCTGATGTGGAAGCAGCCAAGCTCTCTGTTCATGCTGTGAAAAACCTCATTAGTGATATCCAGATTCCTTCAATGCAGGACTGTGGAATTGATGCAGCAAAACTTAATGAAAAAGCACCACTTATGGCAGATGCAGCAATTGCCAGCGGCAGCCCGGGAAATAACCCGCGTCAGGTAAGCAAGGATGAAATAATTGCCCTCTATAAGAAGGCTTTTACCTGTATTCCTTAAAATAAAAGCTAAATCAGATCAGGAAGCCGGTGTATATTTTTGGGAATAATAAAATCTGTATGCCCCCTGGACTGCTGGGATCAGTGTGCTTTCGAGATCAGTGAAAAAGATGGTTTGCTGATCTCCATAGGCCCAGATAGAAAGCTGCCGGTAACTGGGAACTTTATTTGCAGCAAAGGCAGAAGTCACCTGGAACGTTTTCTGGGGCCAAATCGCCTTAAAAATCCATTGTTGAAAGTTGGAAGCTCCTTCAAGGTGATCAACTGGGACGATGCCATGCAGCTAATGGCAGAAAAAATTACCACTGCATTGCATAAACATGGACCACTTTCTCTTCTTCATTTTTATGATGGCGGTTACAATGGGCTGCTAAAAAATATTGAGTCCCGTTTTTTCAGCGCCCTGGGAGGCTGCACTTCTCATAAGGGCAGCCTTTGCTGGGGGGCGGGTCTGGCAGCACAAAAATATGATTTCGGCGCCTCTGTTGGCCATGGCTATAATGATTTACCGAATGCTAAATACATCATTATCTGGGGCCGTAACCCTGCCTATACTTCTATTCACCTTCTGCCTTTTCTCCGATTAGCCAGGGAAAATGGCGCAAAGGCTGTCTTGATTGACCCTGTAAGAACTGCTTCAGCTTCAGATTGTGACCAGTATGTAAGGATCAATCCCGGGACCGATGGTGCGCTTGCGCTGGCAATGGCCAGGGTTATTATTGAAAGCAACCTTCTGGATTATGGCTTTATTGATCGCTACAGCAGCGGCTATAATAGTTACCGGGAGCTATGTTTGGGTTTTGATTTAAACCAGGTCGCCGGGGTTACAGGAATCAGTGTCCCTGAAATAGAAGACCTGGCGCTCAGCTTTGCTTCTGCAGGTGCAGCTGCAATATTAATTGGTATAGGCCTTCAGCGGCACAGCAATGGCGGAAACACTGTCCGGGCAATAGATGCCCTGGCGGCGCTAACCGGTAACATAGGTAAGAAGGGCGGTGGTGCAACTTATGCAAACTTCAGGATTAGTAATTATATTGATCACGACTTTCTTGACGGAAATGACCTGCACCCACAGCGCCGTTATTATGCAAAGCCAATGCTGGCCGAGGCTTTGACTAAGCTTAAAGATCCTCCAATTGAGTTCATGTATATCAGCCGTTCAAACCCCGTGGTCCAGGTTGCAGACAGTAATCGCCTTGTTGAAACTATGAAAACAATACCCTTTATTGTAACGGCTGAGCATTTTTTAACCGATACAGCAAAAATGTCAGACCTGGTTTTACCCTGTTCATCTTTCCTGGAAGAGGAAGGGCTTTTTTATAATTCCATGAGCCATCAGTATATCAGTTATGCTTATCCAGCTGCAAAACCTCCGGGTGAATGTCGTTCAGAGTACAGCTTCCTTAAAGAACTGGCCAGGCTAATAAACTGTAACGAGTTTCCCCAGCTTTCAACAGAAGATCTGTTAAGGGTGATCATCAAGCCGATGACGGATAAGCATGGTATAACCCTGGAATATATTAAAAATAGATCTCCACTTTTATTCCCGGACGGGGAAAAGATTCCATGGGAGGACTATCAATTTATGACCGAAGATGGCAGGTATCACTTTTTCTCTGATGCGGCTGAAAAAGAATGCGGTGACGGATTGCCCGTATTCCGGAAACCTCTTGAGCTTTCAAACCGTGATTTATATGAAAAAGGATTTAAATACTGGTTCCATACACCTCATGCCAGGGAGTCCATTCATTCAACAAATCGCCAGCCGCGTGAAAATGATGTGCCAAAAACATATGTAAACCCGGTATTGGCTGAAAAAGAAAACCTGGCAGCAGGTGATAAAGTTAAAATAGCTTCGCCCAGGGGGAGTATGACTGCAGTTTTAGAACTAGATGAAGCAGTTTTAAATAATACTGTTATGGTATACCAGGGTTGGTGGCATGCTTCCGGCGCTGCTGTTAACTGCCTCACCCCAGGCCGGGTAACCGATATGGGATTACAGGCAGCTTATTATGACTGTCTGTGCCAGATTGAAAAGATTTAAAAGCCCTGCCACAATTTTTGATCTTTTGAGACTAGATAATTTTTACATTGCCATCATTTATGTTACTATAATTATTAAAAACATTGGTATTAAAATTTTTGCGGTATGTAAAAAATAGCTTAAGCTGTTTCAAGTCATTACCTGAAGGGTTTGTTAAATTTGTATTTCTTATTTGTATTGGCCCTCTTTTTACTGGTGTTGTGGTTTATCTTCCGCAAGCAGTTTCAAAACCTGGTCAGGCCAATAAAGTATCGCGCCTCTTTTTCCGGGGCGCCCCAGTATATTGCCGGCAGCACGAGCGGTTCTCCCCTTAGCGAGCTGGGCAGCCACTGCGGTTTTAAGGCAGTGCCGGAAAATGATAAATTGTCCAGCAACGCCCTGTTTGCCACAGTGGCATCTTTTGGGGCGGGCAGGTTATATGATTTTGCTGTTCGCCTGTATGGCGAAAAAGGAAATGTTCTATTTAAGAAGTCTACAAATAGAGAAGTTAAGCTTAGTCCTTATTGCATAGAAGAAAGAGCTGATTACAAAAACTACTCGCTAAAAAGCAGGCTGTTTTTTTTGCAAAGCAATTTGGCCCTGCTGGAAACGGAATGGTTGTCAACTGGTAGCATGGAAAAAGTTCAACCGGCGTTTAAATTGCTGCCAACACTGGGGCGGGACCTTGAAAACCCATACCCTCACCTTCACGGTTTCAACTTCCTTCAGCAAAAAAGTGGCGGCATTCAGCTTTCCAACAGGCACCGGGTTCCCGGGCAAAAGCTTTACGCTTTCTTTTTGCCGGTGAACGGTATGGCTCATGGCGATAGGGAATTAAGGGCATCCCTGCAGGATTTAGGGCCCGATCAGAAAATCAAATGGTCGGTGATCATCTCTTTCTCTGTAGATAGCGAAGATAGCCTGGTTGAAAAAGCAGAGCGCGCCAGGGACCACCTGGAAAAACTAACCGGGTCGGCAGAAAAAAGATGGCAGCTCTTTGAACAAAATCTGCCAGTCCCCTATGACGCAGGCAGCAGGGAAGCAAATGAAATTCTCACTTTATCAGCCTGGGCTCTTGAAAACAGTCTTTACTCCCCACGGGGCAAGATGACACGGCTGGGATCTGTCCCGTCAAAAGTTTATTTTCCCTTTTTCTGGGGCTGGGATACACCGCAGCATGTTATTGGTATAAGTGAATGGAATCCTAAAAAGGCTGGCGATATACTGCTTACCCAGTTGGACGGCAACAAATTTGCGCCCCGTAAGGCGCGCTTCAGGTTAAAGGCAAAAGGGGTTACAATTATTGCAGGTGCTCAAAGAAACCTGATTCCAAGTAAGCTGGATGATAACCTGCGCGGAGTGCTGGATTTTTATTCACAACCGCCCCTGCAATCATGGGCAGCTGTGCGGGTTTATGAAAGGCTGCAGGAGGATATTGAAAGGGAACAGTTTTTACAGGAGGTTTTACCGCCGCTTAGGGAAAATTTGCAGTGGTGGGAAGAGAACAGGAAATTAAAGAGCGGTTTTTTCTCTTTTATTAATGGCCTTGAATCTGGCCTGGATGACAGCCCGCGGTTTTATCCGCCAAGCTTTTTGCCCAGCTTTATTATCGGTGTGGTGCCGCGTTTCTTCTGCGCCATTGATTTGAACTGCTGGTTATATCAGTCATACATGAACGTTGCCTTCTTATGTTCCCAGGCCGGGCTGGATCAGGAATGGAGCAGCTATATTTTGCGGGCCAAGGAATTAAAGGGCAAAATTGAAAACGATTTATGGTCCGCCGAACACGAAGCCTGGCTTGACAGGCGTAATGGCAAATTCATTGAAGTTATTACTCCATCAGTATGGTGGCCTGCTTTTGTTGGTGCCTGCTCTGATATTGGCAAAGTAAAAAAAGTTATAGAGAAATATATTTTAGACCCGGATAAATTCTGGGGTAATTACGGTATACCCAGTGTGGCTTTTGACGACCGTGCTTATAATGATGCCAAAGATGGCTATTACTGGCGTGGTCAAATCTGGATGATCAACAACTATTCTGCCCTCGAAGTTCTTTACAGGTTTGGATATGAAGATCAAGCAGCAGAGCTCCATGATAAGATAATTGGAACTCTTGACAGGTCAAAAGGGCTTTATGAAACTTATAATGCGAGAACAGGCGAGATTGGGTGGAGTTCCCGGGGGCCCGGAGATCCTGCGGTTATGCAGTTTGGAATGTCTTCATGCTGGGCTACCCAGATGCTTTATTATCGATACCAGCATTTCAGGTATATCTTGCCCGAAACAAAAAAAGTACAGGGCTATATCCAGTGGGCCGCTGAATTTGAAAGAGTGCCTGTATTATCACCACCATCAGTAGAGCTTTCCCCTCATGATGCAATTATGCAGGTCCGGGTGCCGAATGCCCGCAGCTATGATCTGCCAAAAGTTAAACTGGAAAGCAAGGATGGTATGCCGCTGCTTTTGTCCAGGGTGTTAAAACTGTACTTTGAAGATAATGCAAACTTTACGGGGGATGATGGCCATATATTGTTTACATGGAAAGGTGAAGAATATCGAGTATACCCGGGAATACATTATGTATTAAAGCCATTTGATAATAAGAATAAATTAATGCTAGCTTAATCTTATATGTTTTTTTCTAGAAACAGGAGGAAAAGAATTTGTTTATAGGCCTGTTATTGCGTGGTCTCATAATCTTAATATTTATTTCCGGTTCGGTTGTAATCAGCAACTTTATAACGCGGGTTGTTGCGTTTTTAGTGCCATACCCTGCAATCAGCGAAATTTTACTCTGGTCAGGAACTGTTTTTATCTCCGCAGCGATGTTAATGGGTATTTCATATTATTATGTTTACCAGGGTTTCGGAGCCCAGGCAGATATAATTCGACGTCGCCCTCAGAAGGGGAATAAAGTTGTTCTCACTTTCGATGATGGGCCAAGCGCTATCTATACACCCCAGATTCTTAAAACATTAAAGGATAAAGGAGTTAAAGCAACTTTCTTCCTGGTTGGAAAGCATGTTGAAAAATATCCTGAACTTGCAGCGCGAATAACTGCTGAAGGCCATGAGGTAGGCAATCACACTTACGGGCATATTACTGTGCCTAATACTCCATCACCTCAATTGACTGCCCAGATAATGCGAGCCAACCTGGTTATATTCCAGCATACCGGAACTTATCCTCCCTACCTGCGGCCCCCTCGCGGGCTTTACGATATGCGAATGCGCCGCATTGCAATGCTTCTGGGTCAGGAGCTGGTTTTATGGAGCCTTTCTGCCCAGGATTGGCACCCAAGAGCAACTGCTGCAGGAGTGGTGAAAAGGGTGGTGGAAAAAGCTGTTCCAGGTGATATTATTCTTTTCCATGATAGCGGCTCATTGCTGGCTACCGAAGGTTCTAACCGGGGGCCAACAGTAGATGCGCTTGGGCCGATAATAGATGGTTTAAGGGCCAGGGGGCTAGAGATTTCCACACTGGAAGAATTCCTGGTTTCTGTGGATCAGCACAAAAAGGCAAATTAGAAATATGTTAAGCAATGAATTATAAACTAAATTATTTCAGGTTTTTCATACCTAACCCCATGGGTTTCGACTGTTATTTTTTTCATTACCTCTTTTTCAATCGGTTTATCGCGGTGATCGCTGGGAACCGAAACTATCCTGTCAACTTCACCCATGCCTTCTGTAACTTTGCCAAAAGCTGCATATTCCCCGTCTAGGTGTGGAGCATTTTTTACTGTAATGAAAAATTGTGAACCTGCTGAATCATTATGCTGGGAACGGGCCATGTAGATAATACCGCGTTTATGCTTAATTTTGTTGTTAAACCCGTTTGAAGAAAATTCGCCTTTAATGCTATGCCCCGGTCCACCCGTTCCTGAACCGAGCGGGCATCCTCCCTGGATCATAAAGCCCGGTATAACCCTGTGAAAGCTGAGGCCGTTGTAGAAGCCCTTGTTTGCCAGGGAGATAAAGTTTTTGACCGTGTTAGGTGCATTTTCAGGATCTAGTTCTACCTTTATCACTGCACCGTTTTCCATCTCAATCTGCGCAAGGGGGTTTTTGTTTTTCATATTAATTTCTCCTTTAACTTTCGTTTAGTCTGCCGGATCAATACTAATTTTTAAATGCTCATAAATGTGAGAGGTGATTATTTTTAGCACTGTAAATATGGGTATGGCAAGGATAATTCCCAACAGTCCGCCCAGCCTGCCTGCAACCAGGACAACAAGGATTATCGTCAGGGGGCTGAGCGCCAGTTTTCGGCCCATCACCTGAGGTGATATAAACAGGCTTTCCATCTGCTGGACTATGACAATAATGATGATGATCAGGAACATCATCAGGGGTGAATCTAATGCTCCAATTATCACTGCCGGTATTGCCCCGATAAATGGCCCCAGGAAAGGAATAACATTGGTGACCATGATAAATATTGAAAGAATAAGGGCATACTCAAGTCCGATAATCAGGAACCCTATGTAAGCCAACACTCCGACACAGAGGCATACGATGCCCAGCCCCTGGACATATGAGCTAAGCTGGCGGTTCATCTCAGTAAGCGCGCTGTGAATATCGCCGGTATATTTTTTGGGGGTTACTTTGCTTAAGGTTCCGGCGATTTGCCCTTTACCTTTTTCTTTTAACATGTAATAAAGCAAAAAAGGTACAATTATTATTGTTATAAAAATTCCCGAGGCAAAATCTATAATTATTGCCACGCTGCTGGCAATTTGACTTAGTGCACTGCTCAGCGTATTGGCAATCTGGTCGGTCAAGTTATCAAAATTTAAGGCATCAAGATCAACCAGTTGAGCGAAAATAGCGCTTTCCTCTAATGTGCGAAGCAAACCTCTGGCTTCACTGATTTTTTCCGGCAGGCTATCGACAAGCTTCGTAAATTCGGCCTGTAAAATGGGCCCGAGGGTTAAACCAAGCAGTACAAAAAGGCCTAAGATGAAAACATATACTGTGGCAATGGAGACAGGGCGGGGTATTCTGCGGTTATGAAGCCAGTCAACGAAAGGGTAGGTAATGTAAAAAAGGGCTCCCGATATGAGGAATGAAAAAAATAAAGCTTCAAATGCGATTACCAGGGGCATAAAAATAAAAGTGATCTGGCTGCCAATGTAGATAATTAAGAATAAAAGTAAAATTGCTATTCCTGCTTTAAATAGTTTTGAATCCCACACTATAGTTTCTCCTTCTTATCATGCAAGAATTATATTTAAACATCAGGCTCTTCAAGCAACAAAGTATGATTTAAATATTGGTCTTTACAGAGGCTGCGCTGCAATTTGCCGGAGCTGGTTTTCGGCAAACTTCCTTTTTGAACCAGGCAGATATCTTTAGGTGGTATACCGCAGGCACTTAATACCCTGTAACGGATGCTGTTGCGGATTTCTTCCAGGTCTCCGGATTTAATTTCAGCAACAACCACTACCGATTCTTTCCCCTTGCTGCCTTCTATACCAAAAGCAATCACATTGCCCGGCCTTACCCCTTCAACTGTAGCGGTGGCTCTTTCAATATCATCGGGATAAATGTTTCTGCCCGCAATTATTATAACATCTTTTATCCTGCCACAAATAACCAGCTCGTCAGGGCCGCCTCCCGGGCCTTTTACAAAATACCCGAGGTCACCGGTCCGTAACCAGCCGTTATCGAAAATCTTCCCGGTTAAATCCGGGCGTTTGTAATAACCAGTGGTAACAGATGTTCCTTTAACCTGCAGCTCCCCAACCTTCCTGTTTTCAAGGACTGTACCTGTTTCAGGATCGCATATCCTCATCTGCAAGCCGGGCAGGGGGCTGCCCAGCAGGGGTAAACGCCTCGAACCAGGCAGACCTTTTTCCTGGGGCCTGGCATATTTTTCAGCTTCCAGGGCTTTTCGGTCTACAGTGTCACAAACCATGCCCCTCATCACAGGTGGAAATGTTCCTCCTATACTGACTTCTGCCATGCCGAAAGCGCAAAATTCTGCGCCTTTCCTGAATCCGTGCCCTGACGCTGCATCAATAAATTTTTCCACTGCGTCGGGATCGATCGGCTCAGCGCCGTTTAGCGCCATCCTTACCCGGTCCAGTTTCAGGATGTCACCACTTTTTGTCATCCGCTGCAGGGCCCGGGTTGCCAGGACATATGAAAAGTTTGGTCCTGCTGTGATTGTCCCTTGATGAGAGCTCATCCAGCGCATCCAGTCTGCAGGTTTAGATAAAAAGTCCTGAGGAGCTGCAAGCACCAGGTTGCAGCCTTTCGCCATGCTGGTGGTTAATATGCCTATCAGCCCCATGTCATGGTAGAGGGGCAGCCAGGAAACAAGGGTATCCGAGTGGAGGTCCAGCTTAACAACCTGATCCATGGCATCGATGTTGGCGCAAATAACGTGATGGGGAAGCATAACGCCCTTTGGTACAGACGTTGAACCCGATGTGAACTGGAGAATTGCCAGCCGGTCCGGATTATTTTCCGGTTCAAAATAATTTTCTTTTTGCAGCTGCCTGCAGCCGGCCTCTAATTCGCTTAACTTGATGACCGGGGGATCTTCCGCCTGCGGCTGGTAAAATGATGCCAGGCTGTCGTCAATAAGCAGCACCCTGGCCTCAGTATAGGCAATGGTTGTGCGGGTTTGTGTTATAAATTCTGTAATTGAGTTCATACGCATCGGTATTGGCAGCATATTAACGCATCCGCCAGTATGCCAGACGGCCTGTAGGGCAGTAACAAGGGGACGGCTGGTTAAGCCCAGTATTGCAATATTGTCCCCCGGTTTGCAACCGCATTGCTGAAGATAGGCGGCAGCTTTAAGCGCATCATTATACAGCTCGTTCCAGGTTATCTTTAGCAATTCTGCATCGCCTGCAGCAGAACCGACAAAAGTTATGCCATTATTCCCGCCGGCAGCTTCCCTGATCCAGGTTGTCAGGCTTTGCTTATCATGGGTTTGATTACTATTCATTGCTTTGTCCCCTTCAAGAAATTAGATGCGACATACGAATTGTTTTGACACTAACTTTGCTATTCTATCTTATTCTGCTTTTTATTTCAACTTCAATTAAGCATGTTCAATTTACATTGAGATTAGAGTGAATGTCCCTTTCCCTGCCAATATATTAACGATATAATATATAAAGCATGTCTACCGGGAAAGGAAGTGTAGTAATGAACTGGAACAAGGAAATTGAAGCAGCCATGACAGTAAAAATGGACAAGCAATTTTACGAGATGCCTGAATTTGAAAGCGGAATCAGGAGGGCCCCTTCCCGGGGTTTTACTTTAAACCGTAACCAGGCCGAAACTGCAATTAAAAATGCTTTGCGCTACGTGCCTGTAGAATATCATGAAAGGCTGGCCCCGGAGTTTTTAAATGAACTTGTTACCATGGGCCGTATCTATGGATACCGTTACAGGCCGCCTGGAAATATCAAGGCGAAACCTGTCAATGAGTACAGGGGCAACTGCCTGGAAGGAAAAGCTTTCCAGGTAATGATTGATAACAATCTCGATTTTGACGTTGCGCTTTATCCCTATGAACTTGTGACTTACGGTGAAACAGGTAAGGTGTGTCAAAACTGGATGCAGTACAGGTTGATTAAAAAATACCTGGAAGTGATGACTGACCGGCAGACACTGGTTGTTGAATCGGGCCACCCGCTTGGCCTGTTTCGTTCAAAGCCGGAAGCGCCAAGGGTTATTATCACTAATTCTTTGATGATCGGAATGTATGATAATGCCGACGACTGGAACCTGGCCGAGCAGCTGGGTGTAGCCAACTACGGGCAGATGACTGCCGGGGGGTGGATGTACATCGGGCCCCAGGGCATTGTACACGGCACTTTTAATACAATCCTAAATGCCGGTAGAAAAAAACTGGGTATTAAAGACGACCAGGATTTGAAAGGCAAACTTTTTGTTACTTCCGGGCTTGGCGGGATGAGCGGGGCCCAGCCGAAAGCGGTAGAGATTGCCAACGGTGTGGGTATTATAGCAGAAGTTGACTACTCCAGGATAAAAACCCGTTACGACCAGGGGTGGGTTAGCCTGGTTACCTCTAACCTGGAAGAAGCATTCACTAAGGCAAAAGATGCACAGAATACAGGCAAGCCTTTATCTGTTGCCTATCACGGAAATATTGTTGATTTATTGGCTTATGCAGTCGAAAAGCGCGAAAAGATTGATTTGCTATCTGATCAAACTTCTTGTCACGCTGCTTATGATGGCGGTTACTGCCCGCAGGGATTGTCTTTTGATGAGCGAACGGCACTGTTGAAAGAAAACAAGGCAGAGTTCAGGAAAATGGTTGACCAGTCGCTTAAAGAGCATTATCGGTTAATCAAAATATTATCAGACCGTGGAATCTATTTCTTCGATTATGGAAACTCTTTCCTGAAGGCAGTTTATGATGCGGGAGTTAAGGAAGTTTCCTTAAACGGAGTCGACGAAAAGGATGGGTTTATATTCCCATCCTATGTCGAAGATATCATGGGACCAGAGCTTTTTGATTACGGCTACGGGCCCTTCCGCTGGGTTTGCCTGAGTGGAAAGGCTGAAGATCTTGAGAAAACAGACCGGGTTGCCATGGAATGTATAGATCCCGATTGCAGGGGCCAGGATAGGGATAATTATGTCTGGATCAGGGATGCCCAAAAAAACAAACTGGTTGTCGGTACCCAGGCCCGGATTCTTTACCAGGACTCAAAGGGAAGGACTAAAATTGCGCTTAGATTTAACGAAATGGTGCGTAACGGTGAAGTGGGGCCGATTATGCTTGGGCGCGATCACCACGATGTCAGCGGCACCGATTCACCGTTCAGGGAAACGGCTAATATTAAGGATGGCAGTAACATGATGGCCGAAATGGCTGTCCAGTGTTTTGCCGGCAACGCAGCCCGCGGCATGAGCCTTGTCGCTTTGCACAACGGTGGTGGTGTAGGTATAGGAAAAGCTATCAACGGCGGCTTCGGCATGGTCTTGGATGGCAGCGAAAGGGTAGATGAAATCTTAAATATGGCCATGCCATGGGATGTTATGGGAGGGGTGGCCAGGAGAGCATGGGCCCGCAATGAAAACTCGATTACCACTAGTCTGGAATATAACAGGGATAATGCTGAAACTGACCAGATCACCTTACCCTACCTGGCTGATGAAGAGCTTGTTAGGAGCACTGTTGCCAGGGAATTTGAATTGTAAATATTATTCAAAACAATAGAGTGTGATAAATGCTGAGTAAATATTTAGTTTAAATTATTTGCCTTGGAAGGGGTTGAGTTTATTTGGAGGCAACATTAATTATTAAGAATGCAGCGCAGCTGGTGACCTCGCTGGGTGGTTCTTCCAAGCCTTTAACCGGAAGCCGGCAGGGTGAAATAACTGTAATTGAAAACGGCGCAGTAGCAGTAGCCGGGGAAGAAATAGTTGCCGTGGGAACAACTGCGGAAGTAGAAGAAAAAGTAGAAACATTTCCTGGAACCAGGGTCATAGATGCCAGTAATATGGTAGTTCTTCCGGGGTTTGTTGATCCTCACACCCATGTTGTTTTTGGCGGCTCAAGGGAGCATGAACTTTCTCTTAAGTTAGAAGGGGTTCCTTACCTGGAGATACTGGCCCGCGGTGGCGGTATTTTAAGTAGTGTAGAGGCTACAAGGGCTGCATCAAAAGATGAGTTGATCAGCAGGGGAATTAAGTATTGCCGCCAGATGCTGGCCCAGGGCACGACCACTGCAGAAGCAAAAAGCGGATATGGTTTGTCAACCGAAGCAGAAATAAAAACTTTGGAGGCCGTGCTGCAGGTTGATGCGGCGCAGCCTGTAGACCTTGTTCCAACATTTCTTGGCGCCCATGCTATTCCTAAAGAGTATAAAGGAGATCCGGACCGCTACCTGGACCTGGTCATAGATGAGATGTTGCCTTTGGTATTAGAAAAGAAGTTAGCCCGCTACTGTGATGTATTCTGCGAAGAGGGTGTGTTTTCAGTGCAGCAGTCCAGGCGGGTATTATCCGCAGCCCGGGATATGGGGCTGGAACTAAAGATTCATGCCGATGAAATAGTTCCACTGGGTGGAGCGGAGCTGGCGGCTGAGCTTGGAGCTGTTTCTGCCGACCACCTGCTGGTTATTTCAGACCAGGGAATAAGCGATATGGCAGATAAAGGGGTTATTGGCGTTTTACTGCCCGGGACAACTTTTTACCTGAGGGAAGAACATTTTGCCCCGGCCCGGAAAATGATCGAGGCCGGTGTGGCCATTGCCCTGGCTACAGACTTTAACCCCGGCAGTTCACCAAATAACAATTTG
>SLQM01000096.1 GCA_007131435.1 Syntrophomonadaceae bacterium | reverse complement strand
TGAAATAAGCCAACCTTTCCTGAAGTTCCGCTTCAATATCGGTAATAGCCCTTTGCAGTTGATCAGGGGCCGTTACGTAGTGAGTTGCCGGGAAGATAGCCACATGGTTGCGTTCTCCCGAAACTTTACCGCTAACCAGGTCAATTTCACGAATTCTCTCAATTTCATCGCCAAAGAGCTCCACCCGCAGCGCTGCCTCGGAATAAGAGGCCGGGATAATCTCCAGCACATCTCCCCTTACCCTGAAGGTTCCGCGGTGAAAATCTATTTCATTGCGCTGGTAATGTATATCAACCAGCCGCTCTATGATCTGGTCCCGGCTCATCATGCTGCCAGTGCGCAGTGAAAGAACCTGGTCCATATATTCCGCCGGCGAACCGAGCCCATATATACAGGATACAGAAGCAACCACTATTACATCCCTGCGTTCCAGCACGGCGCTGGTTGCAGAGTGGCGCAGCTTGTCAATTTCATCGTTAATCGAGGAATCCTTCTCGATATAAGTATCGCTCTGCGGCAGGTATGCTTCCGGCTGGTAATAGTCATAGTAACTGATGAAGTATTCCACTGCATTGCCCGGAAAAAGCTCTTTGAATTCACTGCAAAGCTGGGCAGCAAGAATCTTATTCGGAGCCATGACCAGGGTGGGCCTCTGTACCTGCTCAATGACCTGCGCAATGGTAAAAGTTTTTCCTGAGCCTGTTACCCCCAACAGGGTCTGGTAAGGCCAGCCCCGGCGCAATCCCTGCGCCAGGGCTTCTATAGCTTCCGGTTGATCACCGGATGGTTTAAAATTTGCATGAACTTTAAAGCCACTGTCAACAGACAAATGCAGCACCTCCCGACCAGCGGCTTATTGATAATCGCTATTAATTATACCATAACTAAAAACCTATTCCTGCCTCAAATATGATCATAAAAAGCCCGATTACCACAAAAAGAAGGGCTGAACCGATCCTTACATGGTGGGGGTTGATGCGGGTTATGAACTGGCTGCCCAGGTAGACTGCAAGGATATGATTTATAAGCAGCGCTAACATAGCCCCTGCAAAAATAGCCAGGGGATAGCCCAGGCTGGCAGCCAGGAACATGGCAGCGAGCTGTGTTTTATCACCAAATTCGGCAAAAAAGATCATAACCAGGGTTTGAAAAAAACCGGCCTTCCCCTCGCAGTGCTCACTATGATCTCTTTTGCGGTAATAGGTGAAAATGCCAACTGCGATAAAAAAGATTCCGGAAAAAATTGCGACCAGGGTATGAGGCACGTAAGAAGCTACAATTCCCCCCACCCCTACAGCAAGGCCCACGACAACAGCAAAAGCAAGCATGGCTCCTGCAAGAACCTGCAGTGGCGGGTAACGGCAGGCCATGGTAAGTGTAACCAGTTGGGACTTATCTCCGAATTCTGCAACAAAAACAGCAAGAAAAGCAGCTACTGCCGCTGCTATCACAGGACGCACCTCTTTATTGTATTTTTAAGCAGGTGGCTTCAAACCGCCGGCAATTCAACCCCGCCAGGACACGAAGCAAAACCGGCAAACCATCAGGCTGCACAACATAAGGTTTCTATTAACTGCCGGTTTTCCTCAGAAGCCGGTTCTTTAACCTTCTGAACCGCCCCATTGGATCTGGCTTCTTAATTTCCAGGTAAACCGGTGAATCGGGAGAAGGGACCGGTATCAGGCCAAACGATACACTCCTGTGCAATGAAGAAGGAGGGTAATGTGATTTTAGTTTATCCTGAAATGAATCTTCTACTCCTGAATATTCAGCCGGAGTTTTCTTGAAGATGGTCGAAAAAGACTCGTCCCCTCTTAAACCTTCAACCAGGACCATAAAATAGCTATCTTCGATCAATCTTACCATTTCCCGGTTATCCGATATTTCCTGTCCATTAACTTTCAGGATCAGATCGCCTTCTTTAAGCCCTGCATTATCAGCATCCGTTTCCGGCAGAACCATCATCAGCTTTACCCCGTTATCAGGTTTTTCATAATAAGGGCTGCTGGTCTTCTCCTGCCTCTTACCGTATAGAATTAACAGTTCATGACCCAGCGGGGCAAACAACACTCCAGGCAAAACAAGCCATGAAATATATTCTGAACTTATAGCAATTACCAGTAATATTAAACTATAAACGGCAAGCCACCTGGCTGAAAAGTTGGCCCTCTCTTTCGGTCTTGAGGAAAAAGCAATATCAGCATAACCAAGCCCTGCCGCAACCGGGATGATCATATACTGCAGACTCTGTCCTTCTCCCGGCTGTAGAACAGATTGCAGAATGGGCCACCAGTCCGGCATGCTTACCCCCGTTATTTCAGCCTGCGACACCAGGGTAACCATTAGCGCCACCAGGGGCAGGGGCCAGAAACGCTGCAGGGAAAAAGCGCCCACCACCTTGCCGCTTTCCGACTTAACATACATTGGACTGCTGCCGCGATCACCATGCACGTAAATTAAAAGCGCTTCTACCAGGTGCAGCAGCCCGATCAGCACCAGGAGAGCAGGAATATGAATCCTGAGCAGTGAAGCTAACACGAAATTATTTGCCAGTTCAGGGAGCAGGGGAACCAGAAGATGACGGGTAATCAGAACTGCAGCTGCCACAATTCCCCCGGCATATGAAAAGCAGAGATAGCGGGGGTTAATTAAAAGTAAAAGCAGGGCAACGGGCCAGATGAAGTAAAGACCGATCTGCTCCAGTGATAACCCCAGAAAAATCAGGACTGCACTGGCCAGCAGCCCGCCCAGGGCGCCAAGGCCAAGTGAAAACAACATCTGCCTGCTAATTTGATTTATTGTCTGCCCGAAAAGCTTCTCCTCGGTAGCTGCCTGCCTTCTGTACTGCATGAAAACCAGGAAGAGAACAATCCAAAAGATCGGCATAACCAAAGCCAGCATGAATGTTGTTATGAATATCTGGCCGATCTCCAGGAAAGGCTGCATTAATTGTTGTTACCCCCGATCACATTTTCCAGGCCAGGTTTCTGAAGCAGTTCAATGGCGAAATTAAGCTGCTCATCATTTTGCCTTGCAGCAATATCGAGCGCCTCGCGCAGTTCCACCCAGGTTTTATCATCAAATACACCCGATAGGCTAATACCGGCGCTTTCCTGGAAATAGACCAGGGCTTGTTTAGTCTGTTCGTCAAAATAACCTGTTACCTCTATTCTTATACCAAGCTGCTCCAGCATCATCTGCAGCATCTCCACATCCTGACCGTAATCACCAGATTCCAAACTGCCAGGATGGAAATATCTGAAATACCTTAATATTTCAGGCATATCAATTTCAAAATCAGGCTCAATGCCGTACTTGTCTATATCATGCCCGGATGGGGTAAAATACTTGGCCACAGTAAGCATAATTGCATTTCCACCGGACATGTTTTCCAGCTGTTGCACTGATGCCTTGCCAAAAGTTGTCTGCCCCACCAGGACTGCAGCGTCCCGATCCTGAAGCGCCCCGGCCAACAGTTCCGCTGCGCTGGCCGATTCTTCATTAATTAAAACTATTATCGGGTAAGGTTTTTTGGCTGCGCTTGAATAATATGTTCTCTGCACTTCGTTGTCCCGCCCAACCAGCCTTACTATCTCACCCTCGGGAACCAGGTGTTCACCCACTTTAACTACCTGGTCAACCAGGCCTCCAGGGTTGTTACGAAGGTCCAGGATTAAGCCTTTATCCAGGCCCATTTGTTCCATGGACTTAAAATGTTCTGCAAATTCATTTCCTGTATTGCCGTCAAAGCTGCTTATTTTGATATACCCAAGCCCATCCTCCAGCATTTCGCTGGCAACAGTTGACACCTGTATTTCTGCCCGGCCGACTGTCAGTTCGATCGGCTCATCGGCTCCAGGTCTTTGAATCACTACTTCTACAGTTGTATCGCTGGGCCCGCGCAGATTATCTACAGCGTAATTAAGTCCCTGGTCGGTTAGCTCATTGCCGTCTGCCTTTATGATGCGATCACCGGGGCTTAAACCACTTCTTTCAGCGGGTGTACCGGGAAAGGTTTCAAAAACCACAACATAGCCGTTTGCCTCGATAATACGAACGCCAATGCCGCCATATGAACCCCGGGTTTCTGTTAAAAATTCTTCCAGCCCCTCGGGATCGTAAAAACGAACATGGGGATCGCCAATCTGATCAATCATCCCTTTTACCGCGCCTTGAACCAGGTCTTCAACCTCAACAGGATAAAAATAGTTATCCCTGATAGAGTCAATTGCTTCCCAGATTATATCGGCCCCTTCACGATCATCATAACTTGGCCTCTGTTCATACCTGATAATAGTTCTCGGCTCGCCATTCACTCCAGTTGATATTGCCCTGCTGCTAAAATAATAATAATTGGCCAGGTTAGTAACTATCAGCAGTACGGCAAAAATAATGAGGCCAATAATAATAGTTTTTTTGTTGTTATTGTCCATTAAGCTCAGCTCCGTTCACGCTATCAGGCAACTATCCCAGCCCGCGGGAAAAATGCCTGTTTAAATATAATAACATAAAGAATCTATTGTGTATGCACTGTCTGGCTCAACCGCTTAGTTGTAAAACAAGTCTAACTTTAAAAATCACAGGAATTCACTGTTCTAGGAAAAGGAATCACATCCCTGATGTTGCTCACGCCGGTAAAGTACATGATCGCCCTTTCAAAACCAAGCCCATACCCGGCATGCTTTACGCCGCCATAGCTGCGTAAATCAAGGTACCACTTTAGCTCATCAGCCTTTATCTTAAAATCTGCCATGCGTTCTTGCAGGATTTCAATTCTTTCTTCTCTCTGGCTGCCGCCAATGATCTCCCCTACCCCCGGAACCAGCAGATCCATGGCCGCGACCGTTTTCATGTCATCATTGAGCCGCATGTAAAAAGCTTTGATCTCCTGCGGGTAGTCAGTAACAAATACAGGTTTTTTAAACACCTTTTCGGTAAGATAGCGCTCATGTTCGGTCTGCAAATCTTTGCCCCACTCTACGGGATATTCAAATTTCTGGTTGGCCTTTTTCAATGCTTCGATCGCATCTGTATAAGAAATCCGGGCAAATTCGGCTGCAGCAATTTGCTGCAACCTTTCCTGCAGGCCCTTGTCAACAAACTGGTTAAAAAATTCCATCTCCGTTGGGGCATTCTGCATCAGGTATTCAATCATATACTTAACCATCTCTTCGGCCAGGTTCATATTATCAACCAGTTCAGCAAAAGCTATTTCCGGTTCTATCATCCAAAATTCAGCAGCATGCCTGGGAGTATTAGAATTCTCAGCCCTGAAAGTGGGGCCGAAAGTATAAACATCCTTGAATGCCAGGGCAAAAGCTTCCGCCTCTAATTGGCCGCTAACTGTCAGGTTGGTTTTCTTGCCAAAGAAGTCGGAACTGTAGTCCACAGTTCCGTCATCCTTAAGGGGTGGATGTTGAGGATCCAGTGTTGTAACCCTGAACAGTTCACCGGCCCCTTCAGCATCATTGGCCGTAATAATGGGGGCATGCAGGCAGATAAAGCCTTTTTCCTGGAAAAATTGATGGACGGCATAAGCCAGCAGCGAACGCACCCTGAAAACTGCCGTAAACAGGTTTGTCCGCGGGCGCAGGTGAGCAACTTCCCTTAAGAATTCCCGGCTGTGCCTTTTAGGCTGGATGGGGTAATCTTCAGCAGAGGGCCCTTCCAGTGTAACCTTTTTTGCCTTTATTTCAAAAGGCTGTCTCGCCCCGGGGGTCAGCTCCAGTATCCCGGTCACAGAAATGGCAGATCCAACTCCGATCCTGGCTATATTATCATAGCCAGGTAAAAATTCTCTCTCATATACAACCTGGACCTGGTTAAAGTGGGTGCCATCATTTAAGGCGATAAAGCCAAACGCTTTCTGGTCACGGTTGTTCCTTACCCAACCGTTCAAATGCACCTCCTGACCTGCATATGGATCTGCATCTCTGAAAAGCTGTTTTACAGTAACTTTTTCCATGATAATCCCCCTCAGCTCTTTTTTATAAGTATACCGAAAAGGCGGCTTGCTGAAAAGGAGAGCCCGTGAAGGAAATCTCATGGTTAGGGTTCAGCCTTCTTCCCGCTGCAGTGTATCCATAACCTCGCTTTCCGGGTAAATCCTGAAGATGGTAAAACTGCCTGCGGCAGCCAGGGCTACTACCAGCGCGCTTAACTGAACACCAAGTGAACCGTCAATATCTTTACCAAAAGCAGACAACAGGAATGCGAAAACAACCCCGGCCAGGGCAATAGTCAGTTTAAGGGGAATAGCCCTGGCCCCGAAAAACATCGCTTCGCGGCGCAGCCCGGTCTTATAATAATCAGCCCGGGCCAGGTCTGCTATTGTAGGATTGATTAAGATGGTTAGCACTGCCAGCGGAAACCCGGCAAAGACAAACATGGCCAGGCTGATGTAAAACCAGGCACCTGTAAGATTAAATGAAAGCAGAAAGATAACCAGGCCGCTGACTGCCAGGGTAAGAACGCCTGCAGTGATCACCTTTTTCTTCCCCCACCTTTTAGCCGCCATGTTCACCAGCGGAAAACAAAAGAGGGCGCCACCAATAACCAGGCCGGCCAGGATAACCATAAACCGCTCATCCCTGCCAAAAATTACTACTGCATAATAGATCATGCCCAGGGTTACCATGTTCATGGCAAACTGGAGGAACATTTCCGCACCCAGGAAAATCCGGAAAGGCCTGATCGAAAAAGTCTGGCGCAGTGATTGCCAGGTTCCAATACTCTGCGGTCCGGTCGGAAGGCAGTGTAATCTTTCTTTAAAGCCCAGGGCTGCAATGTATAGGATAAGAGCTGAAATAGATGTAAAGATTAAAACTCCCTGGCGGTATGCCGCCCTCATTTCCATCCCCGCATCCTGCAGACTTCCTGTGAGCAGGGGAAAAAGAATGGCCACCATAACCATTCCCAGCAAGCCAAAGAAGGCGATCATCGTCGCCAGGTTGATGCGCAGGGCATTATTATGGCCCAGCTCTGGCAGTAATGCCATGTAAGGGTTTACATAAGCTGTGAAAGAGAGGTAGAAAACGACCATCACCAGGGTTAACCAGAATCCATTTACCGGGGACAATAAGTCCATGTGGGGAGGGTAGAAAATGAGCAGGGATGATACAGCCAGGGGTAAGCCGCCCAGAAACAGGAAAAGCTTACGCCTTCCCAGCCTGGACCGACTGTTATCGCTCAGGGTTGCGATAACCGGATCGGCAATACCGTCAAAAATCCTTCCGGCCAATAGGGCAAAACCGAGCACCGTCAGCAAACCGAGGTAAGTGCGATCCGGGATAAGACTTTCCAGGTTATATTCTTTTGGGGGCAGGTAATAAAATGGCATATACAGCAGAATTAAGCGTTCGAGCATGGTAAAGGCGGCGCTTCCCGAAGCATAAATAAACTGGCCGGCAAGCGGCAGCTCGGTTGCTTTCCTGTGAACCATTAACTCCTCCATTTTTGCAGCGGTAACTGAGCTATAAATTCTAATTTCATTACGCCATTACTATATGCCAGACAGGTAATCAAGTCAAGCTGATGGAAACTGTTGCGCTGTTTTAGGGAGGCCATAGTGCTTGCCTTGCAGATCATGAACATGTTATTATAAATCATAATTTATCAATATGACGGAGGTAGGAAATGGCATTAGCTAAAATAGTTGTTGCACTTGGCGGCAATGCATTACAGAAAAAGGGTTCTCCAGCCACTGCAGAAGCCCAGCTGGCTGTAGTCCGGGAGACAGTGGAATACCTTGCAGAAATGAGTAAAATGGATTATGAACTGGCAATCGTGCACGGCAACGGGCCGCAGGTTGGCAGCATTGTTCTGGCCAGTGAAACAGCAAAGGATGTAGTGCCGCCCATGCCTTTCGATGTTTGCGGTGCAATGAGCCAGGGTTATATCGGTTATCATATCCAGCAGGCCTTAAGGTTTGCCCTGCAAAAGCGGTCCCGGGATATCCCGGTAGTCTCTATCGTCACCCAGGTTGTTGTTGATAAGGATGACCCGGCATTTAAAAATCCAACAAAGCCGATCGGCGCTTTTTACAGTGAAGAAGAAGCAGCAAAAATAGCTGAAGAAAAAGGCTATGATGTTAAAGAAGATGCCGGAAGGGGCTGGAGAAGAGTTGTCGCTTCCCCTGCTCCAAAACGAATTGTCGAATTCTCCTGCCTGAAAGAACTCTGGGACACCACGATCGTTGTGGCTGCGGGAGGAGGGGGGATTCCGGTTATAGAAAAACCTGATGGTTCCCTGGAAGGTGTAGCAGCAGTGATTGACAAAGACCTGGCTGCAGCCCGTTTGGCAGAAGACATTGAAGCCGATATCCTGATGATATTAACGGAAGTTGAAAAGGTATATCTTAATTTCAACAAGCCGGACCAGGTTGAGCTGAATAAAATAAGCGTGGCAGAAGCCGAAAAATACATCGTAGAAGGCCATTTTGCACCGGGCAGCATGCTGCCGAAAATCCAGGCTTCTGTTAATTTTGTAAAAAATAATCCCGGGAAAAAAGCGATTATTACTTCGCTTAATAAATCGATGGAAGCGCTGGAAGGCAAAACCGGAACAATTATCAGCTAATATATCATCATTATTTCAAGCCGTTTACAGATAGGAAAGGGGTTCAGGAAATGAACCCCTTTCCTATTTAAACATTAAGGAAATTTTTTCACCAGGCAGTAACCGCTATGCTGGCAGGAAAAGTTAATTCTGCTAAAATATCCTGCTTAGAAGTAATTCATCGGGTTATAGCGGTGGTCAGCGCCGCCGCTGGGGTAAAAACGCACTGGCGGTTTGTTATACTCCCGAACTTCAAAATGGAGATGGACACCGGTGCTGTAACCCGTAGTTCCAGCCCGGGCAATGCGCTGTCCCCTGGAAACATCTTCTCCATACCGAACCAGGAGACTGCTCATGTGGGCATAAAGGGTTACTGTTCCCCCACCATGGTCGATCATGATGCAATTACCATAACCGCCGTTCCAGCCAGAAAAAATAACCGAGCCATCTGCAGCCGCAAGAATATAATTAGCTGCTCCATGATGGGGAGCCAGGTCAATACCACCATGCCAGGCCTGTACCCCGCTGAAGGGATCTCTGCGCCATCCGAAACCGGAACTGACCCAGGTTGGCGGTTCTATCGGCCAGTGCAGCGCTCCCTGGAGGCCGGAAAACTGGTTGGACGCTTTCCCAATCAAAGTACGGATCAGGGCATCAAGTTCCTGGGCTTCACGCTCCAGATCTTGAATGGCTTTCAGGTTTTGGGATATTTCATCCTGCAGGTCCGCGAGCAGTGTTTCCCGGTCCAGTGCAGCCTGGGCCATTTCTGCTTCGTTGCTGGCCACCTGGGCGCGCATGGCTTCCAGGCTGGCTTTTTTGTCTTCAAGTTCCTCTTTCCAGGCTTGGATAATATCCCTTTCTTTCTGTATTTCTTCGATCAGGCGTATATCATTGGAAGCAATAATACTGAGGTTGTGCAGGCGGGTTAAAAAATCTGAGAAGTTACTTGAATCGAATAGCACTTCAACATAGGAAACAACGCCGTGCTGTTGAATAGCGCGCAGGCGCATTTTTAACAAATCTTCCTGGTAACTGAGGTTTTCTTCCGCGTCGGCCAGCTCAGTTTCGGCAGATTCTATTTCTTCTTCAACCAGTTCGATTTCCCGGGACAATCGTTCCTGCTCAAGGCGAAGCTCCTGAATTCTCTCCTCAAGCAGTCTTATTTCTTCCTTCAGGGCTGCTTCCCGGTTTAGCCGATCTTCAAGAGAGCTTCTTTCATCCCTGCGTCTTTTTTCAATTTCTTCAAGCTCCTGCTGTTTAACTTCAATCTCTTCTGTTATAACCGCTAAGACGGGAGCAGCAACCAGGGCAACCAGGAATAAAGTAAGAAGAAGAATTATAAACCAGTATTTTTTTTGGTCCAACATTTTAATCCTCCCTGGAACCGAGTTATTTTTCTCTATACTCTTAAGAACCTACTCATGGAAAATGTACTTCCCAGGATACCAAGCCCTATGCCAAGCGGTATCAGGTAT
>SLQM01000156.1 GCA_007131435.1 Syntrophomonadaceae bacterium | reverse complement strand
CACTGCGAGTCTGCGGCCAGGCAATGACCAGGATCAGGGCAGATATGGCTGCAACGGCCAGCAGGAATATGATCCAGGATGACTCTCGCTTCGGGTCCTCAGAAAAAAAAGGCCTTTTAACGGGTGGATATTTCAACTTTAAAACCTCCCTCTAAACAATGGTTTATAAAACCTGCAAAAAAAATTATCACCGTATTATTCTGGCTTAGAAATTATCATCCATTGTGGCAAGCAGCTTTTTTGCTTCCTCCAGGAACGGTTCGGGAACCAAGATGCTTACTTCAAAGGCCAGGCCCCCAATAACGCGCATAGCACCAGTATAGGGGCTGCTGTCGGCAGTCCTGGCAGGAATATTATTTTCTTTCAGGAAGCCGCAGATAATATCTGCTTCAACATCGTTTGTCGCTTCGGTTAAGAATACCCAGTTTTCTTTCATAATTATTGATTCCACCTTCACCGTATAAAAACCTTTTTCAGTTAACAAAGAAGTCAAATGGTAAATTATTTTGTTAATTTCGTGTAACTGTTAATGCCGCGCCACCCTGGCAAGGGGTCGCCTTTTTAAAGTTTTACCCTTTCACCGCCTGGTTTTTCCCTTTCGCTCCGGTAATAAGGGCAGCTGTTTGACGGGAAAGAGAAAGCCGATTAAGATCGGAGAAGAAATCACATTTCAGTGAGGGATAAAAGCCCTCCGGGGAGATCTATGATTGATGCGCTTTGACTGCGAAAAGCTAAGCGATATTGCCAATAGCATCGGCCTTGAACAGGTAGGCGTGGCTTCCGCTGAACCCCTGCGCTACATGCAGGACAGGCTTGAACGCCGCAGGGAAGAGGGTAGAAACACCCCTTTCGAAGAAAATGATCCTTTAAGGCGCATTTCGCCTGACCACCTGCTGCCCGGCTGCCGCTCAATTATTACAATAACTGTTCCTTATTCCATAGCGGAAAGAAGTAATGCAGCCTTATCCTATGGCCCCCGGGGTAAAGTCGCCCGCTGCGCACAGGGGATAGACTACCATTGTATAGTAGAAACAAAAGCTGAAAAGCTGGCAAGTGAAGTGATCAAAGCATATGGCAGGGGATTTAATTACCGGGTTCTAAGCGATCGCAGCCCGCTGCTGGAAAGGGAGTTGGCCCGAAAGAGCGGCCTGGGAATAGTTGGTGAAAACTGCACCCTGATTGATAAAAAATATGGCTCTTTTGTCGCCATCGGGACTATCGTGGTAGATGAAGATTTTGAACCATCCCCTCCAGCAGATCAGCCCTGCCAGAAATGCGGGAAATGCCGTGAGCAATGCCCGACAGGGGCCCTCTTAGAGCCTTATATTATTGACCCATTCCGCTGTATTTCATACCTGACCCAGGCGGGCGGTGTTTTCCCGCGCGAGTTAAGGCAAAAACTGGGAAACAGGATCTACGGCTGTGATACCTGCCAGGATGTGTGCCCTCACAATGACCGGGTTCCACCGGCACCACACCAGGAAATAGCTTTTCCTTTTTTCCCGGCCGAACCTTTACTTTTACCCCTGCTGCAGATTACCCGCCATGAATTTGAGCTGACAATAAACCTTACTTCTGCCGGCTGGCGGGGGAAAACCAACCTGCAGCGCAATACCATTTTAGCCCTGGGCAACAGCGGCAGCCGCGAAGCAGTGCCCCATCTTAGCCGCATCCTGGAAAACGACCCCCGCCCCCTGATCAGGCTGCACACCGCCTGGTCGCTCGGCAGGCTCGGGGGGTCAAAAGCCCTTTTCGCGCTGCAAAAATCGGCAGAAAAAGACCCCGAGCAGGCTGTTCGGGAAGAAGCACTTTTTGCCCTGGAAAAAAGTTGACAAATGGTACGTCCCCTTGTCAGTTTTTGTTCTTGGTTCCGGAGTAGACGGTCCAGATAGCGGCGGTGATCACAACCACTCCGCCGACGATTGCCGGGAGGGCGATGCGGGCGAACTGCCCCCGCTGCATGGCCCAGCGCTGGCCCTCGTTTACGAAGCCGTGTTCCAGCAGCACGGGCAAGCTTATAAACAGTAATATGGCAGAAAGGATCACGGGCAGCCATTTCAACCTGGTCAATTCTTCCGGGCCGGACATCCCCAGGAATTCGGAGAAAAAGATTGAAAGCGAGCCGCTTTTCAAGTCGTAGAGGGTGAGCAGCAAAAACACCAGGCCCATGGCGATCAGCATCAGGTGGCTCATCCCGAAATAGCTGAGCAGCAGCAGCAGCGCCAGTAAAACTGCCAGGTCCGCTGCGATAAATATTGCTATATTTCTTGCACTCATTGAATTGGCGCACCACCTTGGTGTATAGTTAGATTATAAAGGCAGAAATAAAATAAGCAATAGATGACAACTGCCCCTTGATTATACTAGAAATATGGCAGGAGGCCTAATAAAAATGAACAGTTCTTTTCGCCTGGTCACCATTAAGGGAATTCCAGTTGAAATTAATATCAGCTGGCTTTTAATATTTTTCCTGTTCAGTATCTCCCTGGCCCAGGGCTATTTTCCGACTGCCGTTGAAGGGTTATCACCCGCTGCATACTGGCTGGCCGGAGTATTAACCACCCTGGTTGTATTTGCTTCAGTGCTGACCCATGAGTTCGGGCATTCCCTGGTAGCGCTCAGGGAAGGAATCCCGATTAAGAAGATCACCCTCTTTATTTTCGGCGGCGTGGCCCAGATGGAGACTGAGCCGAAAAGCGCAGCCAGCGAGTTTAAAATTACAGCGGCCGGCCCCCTGACCAGCCTTTTAATCGCCCTTTTGGCCGGGGCTGTATATTACCTGATCCTGCCCCGGGGACTGCTGATCAGCCAGGCAGTGTTTATAGTAGCCCAGATCAATTTGATCATGGCTGTCTTCAACTTAATTCCCGCTTTCCCCCTGGATGGAGGGCGCATTTTTCGCGCAGCAGCCTGGTTTTTCAGCAAAAACATGTTGACCGCCACCCGCGTCGCTGTAGGGCTGGGCAGTTTCATTGCTTTTATTGGCATGGCTATCGGGTTTATGATCATCTTTTTCCAGGGGGACCTGTGGGGGCTGTGGCTGATATTTATCGGCTGGATGATCTACCAGGCCGGGCAGTCCAGCTATTCCCAGCTGGTGTTCAAGGAAACCTTTTCCGGGGTCAAAGTATCCGAGCTGATGAGCACCGACCTGCAAACCGTTTCGCCCGATGCCACCCTTGAAGAGCTGGCCGATCATTTCCTGCACCACAAGTTCGGCGCCTTCCCGGTGGTTTATGGTTCCACAACCCACGGCCTGGTATCGCTGCAGAACATGAAAGCGGTACCCCGGGATGAGTGGCCGGAAAAACGGGTATCGCAGGTGCTCACCCCCCTGAAAGAAGCAATGGTTTTAGACCCGAACACGGATGCTGCCGAAGTAATGATGAAAATGGCTGCCCAGGATGTGGGCAGGGCGCTTGTTATGGACAAGGGAGACCTGGTGGGGCTGCTGAGCCGCACCGACATGATGCGCTTCATGCAGATGCACATGGTCCTGGGATCTGACTAAGAAAAGGATTGTCCAGATGAAAGAATCAGGCCTGATTGTCCCTGTCAGAAGGGGAATTGTAAAAAGCCTGCAGCTGCTCCTGCTGCTGATAAAAATAATAATTCCTGTATCCTGCCTGGTGGCAGTGCTCGATTATTTCGGTATTATTGAGCAGGTGGCCGTTTTTTTCACCCCGGCCATGGGCCTCTTCGGCCTGCCCGGTGAAGCAACTATTGCCCTGCTGCTCAGTTTTTTTGTCAACTTTTATGCCGCCCTCGGTGTAATTACCACCCTTTCGCTATCGCCCCAGCAGATCACGGTCCTGGCCGTAATGATCGGCATCTGCCATGAACTGCCTGTTGAGACGGTAATCTGCCGCTATACCGGGCTGCGCATACCCGTATCGGCAGCGCTGCGTTTTTTTACCGCCATCTTTGCTGGCTTAATACTAAACCTTATTTATACCCTGACAGGAGGCGGTTGACCTGGTGGAGCTGGCAATCTTTATCCTGGAAACATTGCTATCAACGCTGCAAAGTATCGGCAGAATAGCCCTGATACTGGTCCCGATCATCATTTTAATTGAAATTGCCCGCCATTACAGGGTAATCGAAAAAGTTACCGGAAGAACAAAGGGTATCCTTAAATTTTTAACCCTGCCCGAGGAAGCTGCCTTTCCGCTTTTGGGAGGGATTTTTTTCGGCATCGTTTTCGGTTCGGCGCTGATCATCGATTACGCCAGGGAAGGCTACCTGAAAAAGCGCGACCTGATGCTGATCGGTATTTTCTTGAGCATCTCGCACTCCATTGTTGAGGATACCTTTGTTTTCGCCGTTTTCGGGGCCAGCCCGCTGGTTATGCTCGGTACAAGAACTATCCTGGCAGTAGTTATTACCAGGATAGCGGCTTCAATCCTCGATTATTTTGATCCAAAAGCTGCCTAAACCTTATAGGCCTGGAATTCTTCAAATATCTTTTCCAGGTCCAGGGCCCAGGACAGAAGCAGCTCATCGCCCATCAGGGGACCAATTAACTGCAGCCCAAGGGGCAGGCCGCTGGCGGCTTTCCCGGCTGGTATGGACAGCGATGGCAGTCCTGTATTGGTCCAGGGCATATTCATGGCCGGGTTGCCGGTAGTCTTGATTCCTTCTGGCGCCGGCCCGGGAGCAGCAGGTGTAACCCATAGTTCTATCCCGGATTCCCGCATTTGGCCTTCTAATTTTTCGAAAAGCTCTTTCTGGCGCCTGCGGGCTTCGATTAACTCTTTATGCTCAATTGCTTTCCCTTCCTCGATAATGGCCACGGTTTGCGGGCTGTATAGACTGGCATGGCGCGAATACAAGTCCCTGTGCTCTATTGCTATCTCTGCGGCGATCAGCTTGCGGTGCCAATAGGCTACTGTTTCAATGTCATCTAAGGCAGGGATTTGTTTCACTTCGTAGCCGTTTTCTTTTAATCTCCCGAGCTGCATTTCGAAGGCTTTTAGCGCTTCATCTGATGCCTGCTGAAGGTATTTCCCTTTCGGCACCCCGAGAACCGGCTTATAGGAAGCCTTGATATCCCGCCACTGGCGGCATAAAACTGAAGAAACGAGGATCATACCCTCAACGTCCTGGGTAAAGCAGCCCACGTGGTCTACAGAGCGGGAAAAATAGAGCAGGCCCGCAGTCGGGATCCGGTTATAGGTCGGCTTAAAACCGACAACCCCGCAAAAGGCAGCAGGGCGGTTAACGGAACCGATTGTCTGCGTGCCCAGGGTAAGCGGGCTGAGGCCGGCTGCCACGGCTGCTGCTGAGCCGCTGCTTGATCCGCCGGGGGTATGGGCCAGGTTGTGCGGGTTACGGGTTGGCCCGGGCTCAAAATAGGCAAACTCCGTTGTTACTGTTTTACCTAAAACCAAAGCACCTTCCTGGCGCAGCAACCTTACGCAGTCTGCTTCCGGGCCGGTTAGCTCCTGCGGGTCAAGGTTTGATCCGGCGCGGGTCAGGAACCCATCGGCATGATAAACATCTTTTACCCCGATTAAAACCCCGAACAGGGGCGGCCTGCCGGCCGGTTCCGGGTAGGTTTGCAGCAGGGCATCCGCCTCTTTGAGCAGGCGCTCACGGTAGCCTTCCTCCGGGATAAAAGCTTCAATTTTACTATCTACCTCTTCCAGGCGATCACAGGCAGCGCTAATATATTCCTTTAAATCAACTATACCCTGTGATAAATCCCGGGCGATCCGGGCCAGGGGAGCAGGTTTAAGATACATTTTCAATTCCTCCCAACTCTATGTTGTTAAGGCCAAGCCACGGTGGGCCTGGTCCATCGTCCTCCAGCTTGAATAGCAGAAATCATAAGCCGGAATCCAGGCTATAGTAAGACGCTCGAACCGTTCCCTTGGAGCCGCTCTCTGACTGTTTTTGGCTTGTAACCATTTTCAGGTGCAGCTTAATCTTTTCAGGTAGGCGGAAAAGTCGTCAGCCAAATCTTCACGCCTCAGGGCATACTCAACCGTGGCTTCCAGGAAGCCCAGCCGATCGCCCACGTCATAACGGCGCCCGTCAAAGCTGTAGGCCCAGACCGGCTGCTGCCTGGCAAGTGTATTAAGGCCGTCTGTAAGCTGGATCTCCCCTCCTGCACCCGGTGCGGTAGATTCAAGGATCTGAAAAATCTGCGGGTCGATTATATAGCGTCCGAGGACTGCTAAATCTGAAACTGCATCTTTGCGGTCCGGCTTTTCAGTTAATTCGCGCACGCGAACTACCTTTCCATCTTGATCATCAGAGTCCACTACCCCGTATTTATGGACATTATCCCACCCTACCCGCTGGGCGCCCAGGACAGTGCTGCCTTTTTCAGCGTAAATTTCAGCCATCTGGGCAATCACGGGCACGGCAGCATGGATAATGTCGTCGCCAAGCAGCACGGCAAAAGGCTCGCTGCCGACAAAATTCCTGGCGCAGAGCACGGCATGGCCCAGCCCCAGCGGCTCTTTCTGCCTGATATAAAAGATATTGGCCATATCGCTGATCTTCCTTAGCTCCTTCAGTTCCTCAGCCTTGCCTTTCTTCAGCAGCAGCGCTTCAAGCTCCGGGGTTAAATCAAAGTGGTCTTCTATGGCCCGTTTACTGCGCCCGGTGATGATTAATATATCCTCAATTCCGGAATTAACGGCTTCTTCCACTACGAACTGGATAGTAGGTTTATCAACTATGGGCAGCATCTCTTTCGGCTGGGCCTTGGTGGCCGGTAAAAACCTGGTTCCCAGGCCTGCAGCAGGGATAACCGCCTTTTTTATTTTCATCAGCTATCTACACCACCTGTTCTGATTTCTGAAGTGAAACAAAGGATTTGAGTAATGCAGTTTAAATATGATAAATGCATGCATACATATTTCCTAAGTTAACTTTCTACACTGCCTGTACTTTTTCCTTCTCCCTGCTGTAGCAATCACTTTCCAGGACAAAAAGGCAGTATTTACAGGTTAAGTTTTTCATACCAGCAGACTTTTTAAATCCTTTATTTATAAAGGGACTTTATGGCAGCTAAAACAAGCCGGGAAAAAGAAAGGCCAGGTAGCACTTCAAATTAGTATATTTTCCTTGACCAGTTTATCAGGGATTCTGCACCATCATAATAGCCTACTACTTCCCATTGCCTGTTCTGGTTCAAATACCAGTAGTCGAAATCGGTAAAGGCCCTGTCGCCGTATTCATTTAAAACAATATGCCCACTTGCCCCGTAAAAATAAGACCAATCATCAACCAGGCTGGGCAGGGCTGTCTTTACGCTTTCAGGATCATAGCCATACTGATCAATAGCGAGGGCCAGGCTCCATATAATATCATAAACTTTATAGGCATAAGCATCAATCTCGCGGCCAAGGGTCTGCCGGGTCTGATAGTTTACATGAACCCTATTGCTGTGAAGAGCTAGTGATGGAGCCCTACTCATCGTATGAATCATCTTAACCCGGGCAGAAAAATCGGCAGCATCAGCATTCTGCAGTATAGCTTCTGAAAGGGCGGTTCCATCAGTACCAATCCACAAGACCCTGTTAAGCTGATCATAATTAGCAGCTTCAGCCAGGTAGAATGCAGCTTCTTCAAAAGCAATCAGGATTATGCCAATTTTTTCAGGCGGTATGCCCTGATCTTCGAGTTCAGTAACATACTTTGCAAGGAGTGAAACTTCGTTACTAAATTGGGTCCTTTGGGGATCAAACTGTACTTTTTGATAAATGTTGACACCCTCCTGGTTCAAAAAGTCAGCAGTGGTGGCCTGCAGTCCAGCTCCCCAGGTATCGTTTCGCCAAGTAAGTATTATATTTTCCACTCCGGCCTCTTTCACCAGAGCAGCTAACGCCGGACCCTGCGCTGAATCATCTACTGTAAAGCGGAACAGCCAGTCATCAGCAATAGCAAGAGCAGGAGAAGTAGCAGATTGTGAGATGAATAGAAGCTGATTCCTGTTGGCATAATCAAGGCATTCCTGCACTTCACCACTGGCCTGGGGTCCGGCAAAAAACTTGATACCCTGATTATGCATAGATTGCATTCTCCTCAGACTAACTGATCCCTCGGTTTGGGTATCTTCAATAACCAGTTTTAATTCCCAGTCTCGTCCCATTTCATCGAGCCAATTGTTAACGTCAATGGCAGCCAGTTTTGCAACTTCTGCGCTGTTTTGTCCAAAAGTACTCAATGGTCCAGATAAAGGGAAAAGACACCCAATCTCTTGAACACCAGAAATATTTGCGGGCGAATAAGAAAAGGGTAAATTTCTATCCTCCTCTGCTGTTTGATTTAAATCTCCGTTGGATGAACCGTTATCAACAGGCCCTTCCGCAATTTCTTCTGCCGGTGGTTCATCAACAGCTATCTCCCTTTCTCCCTGGCCAAAGAAAATGAATGCCAGCCCTGCCAGTATAAGCAGGCTTAACAGGCCGGCAGCAATAATTGGTGTTCTACTCTTTTTAACCGGTGGTTTTTCCTTTTTATCAGAAGCATCAGAATCGACAGATAGAGCCTGGCGATGTTTCATCGGCTCTTTGCTGACCTGAAATATCTCTTCACCCTCCACTTTTTCTTTCTGCTGCCGATGTTCAGGGACAGGTGCTTCTATAAGTGCTTTCTGAAAATCCTCTGCATTCTGATAACGGTCTTCTCCTTTTACTGAAAGCGCTTTTAATAAAGCCCTCTCTTGTGCTGCTTCAATATTTATCCCATGCTTTGAAGGGGGCACAAGGGTGTCTCCAGTAACCCGGTCAAGTGATTCAGGCGGCATTTTACCGGTGACCATGAAATACATGGTAGCCGCAATTGCATAGATGTCGGTCCAAGGCCCCTGGTTACCCCTGCTTTGATACTGCTCGAAGGGCGAAAACCCAACTTTCATAATAACTGACATACTGTGGCTCTGCTGTTGAAAGGCCTGGCGGGCAGCACCAAAATCAATCAACTTTACCCTGCCCGAATGATCAATATATATATTATCGGGGCTGATATCGCGGTGTAAAATCCCTTCTTTGTGAATTTCTTTCAATACATCAAGAATAGGCATCATTATTTTTAATGCCTTTTCAAAGCTGATTAATCCGCCTTTTGCTTCCAGATATTCCTTGAGCGTAACCCCTTCAACAAAATTCATAACCATGTAAGCGGTACCGTTGGCGGCAAAATAATCGCGCACGTTTACAATATTTGGGTGTTCGGAAAAACGGGCAAGGGTTTTAGCCTCTTTTAAAAACCGGTCAAGCCCGTATTTATGATAATTAATCGCTTCACTGTTATTGCCGATCACCTGGCTGTCACCAGGCATCCGCGTTACCAGGCCCCTGGGGAAAAACTCCTTGATTGCCAGCTTTATTTCGAGGTTTAGATCAAAAGCTAAGTAGGTAATACCAAAACCGCCCTGCCCAAGCACTCTTCCAATAAAATATTTTTCTTCTAAAACAGTTCCCGGCTTAAGACTGATAAGCGATTCTTCTGGTTCTTCATTATTGTAACCGCACACAGGACAGGTTTGCTCTCTACCAGTTTGTGCCATGCATCCAAAGCAGCTATTTATTTTTTTGTCCATCAGGATATCAACTCCCTATTTAAGCCAAGTTTAATAGCAATAACTTACAAAATCAATTTACCTCCTGCCAAACTGCTCCCCCTGCATGTTCTCCATATTTAGACATTCCCGGCTGCAATTTAGATCAGTTAATCGACAAACTCATCATTTTTCCATAGCCCTTCGATAATAGTACCATCCGGGAAAGTAAATTTTCCTTCACCACTTCTTTGATCACTTTCCCATTGCCCCTCGTACTTTGAACCATCATTATAATAGTAAGTGCCGTAACCATGAATCATATCGTTTTTAAAGTTACCCACGTACTTATCGCCATTGGGCCAGGTATATGTGCCCCAACCGGTTCTATGATTATTTAACCATTCTCCTTCATACCTGTCTCCGTTTATCCATGTACATATTCCCTGGCCATGAAAGAGCCCTTTATTGAAATCTCCTTCATACATATCTCCATTAGAAAAAATAAGTGTTCCGTAACCATGAAAATCACTATATTCAAATTATCCTACATACTTTGCTCCATTTGGAGCAGAAATAGTACCATAACCATGCAT
>SLQM01000224.1 GCA_007131435.1 Syntrophomonadaceae bacterium | reverse complement strand
TTTTCGATGAAGTCGTAGAAGATCGACTTAAACGGCGCCATGCCCGATCCACCCGCCACGCAGATCATTGTAGCATCGGTTTCCCGAACGTAGAACTCCCCAAACGGCGCGATAATCTTCATTTTCTCGCCTTCTTTGAGGTGTTCGTGCACGTAGGTGGTGACTATGCCTCCCGGTACCAGCCGGATCAGGAACTCTACGTGGTTGCTGTCGCTGGGCCTGGAGGACATCGAGTATGCGCGCTGAGTGCGTTCCCTGACTTTGCCGTATGGCGGTGTCTCTATCTGGCCGTACTGTCCGGCACGAAAATCAACCGCCTGGCCGTCTTCCAGTTTCAAGTAGACTTCCTTGATGTCGTGGGTCACGTCGCGAATTCTCTCAACGGTACCGGTGTACTGTTTGATTTTGAACAGATAGTCGGGGATCTCGATGTTGACGTCGCTCTTGACCTTTACCTGGCACGAAAGCCGCACGTTGCCGTCGATCTGTTCTCTGGTGAGGTAGGGAATCTCGGTCGGCAGGTGCGGCCCGACATCAGACTTGACCTTCACCTTGCACTCACCGCAGCTTCCTCGGCCGCCGCATGCCGACGGGATGAAGATCTGGTTTTCGGCCAGCGTCAGCAGCATGTTGGTGCCGCCTTTGACATCCAGAGATTTCGAGCCGTCGTTGATGTTGATAACGACGTCGCCGTAATTGTTAACGATGCGGTCGGTCACCGAGACGAGCGCGGCAAGCGCGGCACTGATAGCGGAGATCGCCAGTGGAGCGATGAAATACGCCAGTTCCAGGTTATGAAGTTCCAACTGATAACTCCTTCGCGTGTACCCGGCCGCCTATTGAACCTGCAGCAGACCCGTGAACCCTATGAACGCCATAGCCATGAAGCCGATGGTGATGAACGTCAACCCGGCTCCCTGGAGCCCGGCCGGCACCTTCGATTTCTCGGTCTTCTTGCGAATGGCCGAGAGCGCCATTATGGCAAGCCACCAGCCGAGCCCCGAACCGAAACCGTAGACGGTCGACTGGACGAAGGTGTACTGCCTGATCTCCATGAACAGCGAAACACCCAGAATCGCGCAGTTGACGGTGATCAGCGGCAGAAAGATGCCCAGACTGAGATAGAGCGTCTGCGAGACGCGGTCGATGATCATCTCCAGCATCTGCACGACCGAGGCAATCACGATTATGAAGACGATGAATCGCAGGTAGACCAGGTCGAGCGGGATCAGCACGTAATTGAGGACCGCCCAGTTGACTGCGGTGGTAAAGGTCAGCACCACCACTACCGCCAGTCCCAGACCGTTGGAGGAGTTCATATCCTTGGATATGGCGATGAACGAACACATCCCGAGGAAATTGGCCAGCAGGATGTTACTGGTGAAGATTGACGCAAAGAAGAGCGAAATCAAGGGTATATCGGGCGCCATCACTTACTCTCCTTCCAGCACCGGCTCGCCCTGCCGGTGCATGATGGTTTTGCCGATCCAGACAATCAGCCCGATCAGGAAGAAAGCGCTCGGCGGCATGACCATGATGATCCACGGCTCAAAAAAGGCCGGCAACACCTGGAACCCGAACAGGCTGCCGAAACCGAGTAGCTCGCGCACCAGCGCGATGGTCAGCAGCACACCCATGTAGCCCATGCCGGAGGTCATGCCGTCCCAGAACGACAGCACAGGCCCGTTGCTCTGGGCAAATGCTTCGGCGCGGCCCATGATGATGCAGTTGGTGATTATCAGCCCGACGTAAGGTCCCAGGTTGCGGCTGATCTCGGGCAGGTAGGCGCGCAGTACGATGTCCACGATAATGACGTAGAAGGCGATGATCAGCGTCTGGACCACCATGCGCACCTTGCGCGGAATGAGACTCTTCAGCAGCGAGACGGTCAGGCTCGACATGGCTGTGACAAACACCACTCCAACTGTCATGATCATGGTATTCGATAGCAGATTGGTAACAGCCAGCGCCGAACAGATACCCAAAACCTGCATGAAGATCGGATTCGAGGTCCAGAGGTTCTGTCTCATAATGGCGCCGGGAGCTTTGGCGGCATCGCTCATGCTTCACCTCCCAGGGCGCTCTGCAAGCGTTCGAGTTCACGGTTGAGGATCGTTTGCATCGATCGGGATGTGCCCGTGGCGCCGGTAACCGCGTCTACCTTGCCGTCCTGGCCCTCGGTACCTCCCTCACGCACGACTTGCAGGCGGCCGTCCAGCAGCGGTTTATCGGCGAACTGCTGCTTGAACCACGGCTCATCGATGCGTCCGCCAAGACCCGGTGTCTCGTTGTGATCGATTATTTCGAGCCCCACGGTGCGCGTCACCGCCTGGTTCACGCCCAGCACGCCGTTGATGGTACCCCAGACGCCGCTGCCGGCAAAGATGCGCGCATAGAGCGTTTCGCCATCGCGCTGCACGCGGTAGAGTGTCATATCGTCGTACTCGACGGCCTCAATGTCGGCAAACAGCGCGCGCACCTGATCATCGGTTTCAAAGTCAACCGCCAGGGCGCGCAGTACGGCACGCTGCTGGCGCAGCTCCTGGTTCAG
>SLQM01000257.1 GCA_007131435.1 Syntrophomonadaceae bacterium | reverse complement strand
CGGTGAAGTAGACGGACTTGTAATACACGGATTAATGGGCTCAGGGTTTTTAAAGGCTATTTATCCTCACCTTACAAGTTTGGTTGGTGATATTGGAGAAGAAGAGTTTGCAAACCGCTTTGCCCGTGACCTGGATGAACCTGTCTCACTTCCTGCCAGGTACGGCTTACCGGTCATTTTATCATCTTTTTTCGGCCGGGAAGACAATTATACCAGGGCTTACCAGGATAAGAACATTCCAGTTTTTGACGGCCCGGAGAAAGCTGCCCGCGGTATGCTGGCCCTGCATCGCTATAATGAAATTCGTCAGAGAGATATAAAACCAGGGATACATTGTTCCGGGGAGTTTATTATTTCCGACAAGGTAACGGAAACTATAGAAGAAAACCTTAAACGGGGAAACTTTATTCTTGATGAATATACTTCAAAACAGGTTTTAGCTGCTTACGGGGCACAGGTATGCAAAGAAATGCCTGCATTTGACCTTGAGGCAGCAATAGAGGCCGCCTCCCATATCGGGTATCCTGTCGTCCTGAAAGCCTGTTCATCACAATATGCTCATAAAAGTGGGAAAGGGCTTATATATTTAAACCTGCTTAACGAAGTTGAATTAGCTGAGGCTTACCGGTCAATTATTAAAGCGGCAGGGTTTGATGTACCTGTTCTAATATCTGAAATGATAAAAGGTGAACGTGAATTAATGGCAGGCATGGTCAGGCACAGCGGGTTCGGGCCGTGCATCATGTTCGGCCTGGGCGGTATATTTGCAGAAGCGCTTAGTGACAGGGTGTTTCGCCTGGCGCCATTAGACAACAGATCTGTATTTGAAATGTTTGAAGATCTTAAGGCTGGTGAAATTTTAAATGACTACAGAGGTTTACCAGCTGTTGAGAAAAAGGTTCTTGCGTCTAGCATACAGGCAGTAGCTAAAGCATCGCTGCTTCACCCGCAAATTGCAGAAATAGATATAAACCCAATTATTATTAGCGGTTCCAGGCCAGTTATAGCTGACGCACTCCTTGTTTTACAAAACCGGGATGATTGTCCTGCAGGATCTAAAGAGTTATAATAAGATCAGTTTTTAGTTCACATAATAGAGTATTACTGGAGGCACTATCATGGCGAGAGTTGAAGTAAGAGCGTTCGGAAAATTACAAAAGCTATTTAATAAGCGGGGTTGGACGAACCCTTTTAATTATGAGTTAAAGAAAAATATTACGGCAGATGAATTGCGCAGCGAGCTAGACATCGCAAAAGAAGATGTAGAGGTTGCTTTTATTAACCGCAGTGTCATGCCCCTTTCAACAAAGTTAAAAGACGGGGATCGAGTTTCTTTTGTTCCCGGAGGGGTACCCAGCATCCACAGGTTTAACCTGGGGTTTTATGATGCTAAAGAATGAAATGCATGGTAGGAGGCTATTAAATGTGTGGCCGTTTTGCTTTAGCCACGGACAAAAAAATTCTAGCTATGCTCTATGACCTGGATTTGCGAGCGGATTTTGAACTACGTCCTCGTTATAATATTGCACCATCACAAAAAGTATTAACCCTGAGGCTTTCCCCAGAAAACGGTGAAAAGGAGTTAAACGAGCTGAAGTGGGGTTTTGTGCCTTTTTGGGCCGATGATCCGGCAATAGGAAACAGGATGATTAATGCCCGGGCTGAAACGGCAGCTGAAAAACCTTCATTTCGCAATGCCTTAAAAAAAAGACGGCTCCTGGTCCCTGCCAGCGGTTTTTACGAATGGAAGAGTGAAGATGGTAATAAACAGCCATTTTTCATTTATCGCAGGGATGAAAAACCTTTTTCATTTGCCGGACTGTGGGAAAGATGGGATAAAGGATCTGATCCTCTTGAAAGTTTTACTATCCTGACCACTGAGCCAAACAGTTTACTGTCAGATCTGCATAACAGGATGCCGGTTATTATCCGGGCAGAAGATTACAGCGCCTGGTTGAACCCTGATGCAGAACCCAATTTTCTGCAGCAAATGATGGTTCCCTTTCCGTCAGAAGAGTTAACATTTCATCCTGTATCCAGGATGGTAAATAAACCTTCTAATGATCATCCCGAGATAATTCAAGACATATCTGAAGGAAAAATAATGGATTGAAGTTTTTAAACCCATCAATTATACTATGCTATGCTGGCTGATTATAAGATTAAAAGCAAAGGAGGTTTAAGAATTGGACAAGTACTTTACGCGAATGGGCGACGGTTCCGGTGTGTATATGACCGCTGATGAAATCAAGGCTGAAATTAAGGACGGAGTAGAAGATGCTGCCAGACGCGGTAAAATACCCGAACTGACCCAGGACGAAATGGACTACCTGTTCGAAATTATAACAATGCCCGGCAATATAGTCGGGGTGGAACGGGGCAAAGAAGTAGTAAGTACATCTGATTCGGGAAGCTGTAAAATTACTTACCACGCCAACATTGCCATGGAACGTTCAATGGCTGTGCTGGTAAGTGAGAAGGTTTTAGGAGCCGATTCTGTTGATATCGGCAACATGGACTACAGTTACAAGGCTGTAAAACAGATAGTCCATAATGAAACCCCGGTTATGGAACTGGCCCAGCTAAATACCATTATGCCGGTGTTATATGGTTCCATGCCGAACCTGGGGCTTTACACCAAACCTGATGGACCGGTGGAAAACTGGTCTGAGCTGCTCCCCATGGGGAAAATTGATGAATCGCGTGCCGCCCAGGAAGAAGCGGTAGAGCACGCTGTCAGGGATATAGTCTTTGTTGCCGGAGAAATGTACGCTTCCGGGGCAGACGGAATAAACCTTGATACCTGTGGAGCATCAGGAGATGCTGATTTCCTTGCCGGTTTTCTGGCCACTGAAAAAATTAAGGAAAAATATCCCGACCTGGGTGTTGAAATGGGCGCTGCCGGTGAATTTGTACTGGGTATGCACGGGCAGCTGGAGTATGACGGAACAAGAATAGCCGGTTTATATCCACACATGCAGGTAAAACTTGCTGAAAAGGCAGGGGCTAATATTTTTGGAGCTGTGGTCAACACGAATACCAAGGAATCTTTTCCCTGGGGGCTTGCCCGCACCGTTACCTTTGTTAAAGCCTGCACCGCGGCAGCGGAAATACCGGTCCATGTCAATGTAGGTATGGGCGTGGGCGGTATTCCTACCAGCGAAATACCACCGATTGATGCTGTAACCAGGGCAGACAAAGCGCTGATCGAAATCGGTAAGGCAGATGGGTTATAGATAGGCGTAGGCGACACCTTCAGCCTCGAAGTAGCACATGCAGTATCTTCCTGCATGAGTGGAATTCGCACAGCCGGAGACCTGGTTTTGCGGATGCAGCTCGCAAAAAGCATGAAGATAGACGATGCGAAAAAGTATGTTGCGGAAAAACTCGGGGTTGAACCGATAGATTTAAGCGATTCAGATAAAATGTTTGATATCCGGGCGGATAAAGGGCTTGGTCGCTCTTTTGACATGAACAATATGCCGAAAGGGATAGAAGCCAAGTTTAACATTGCCAGGGTTTTAGGAATTAAGATTAATTCCGTGGAACGTTTTAAGGACAGGGCAGGTCTTTAAAGGAAAGAACTGATAAGACTGCTTATAAATGGGGGGCGCAGAAATTGTCAGCTAAAAAGTTGACAAATGGTACGTCCCCTTGTCATTTATTATTCGATCCCGCAGACCGGGCAGGGGCCGATAGGCCGGTGATAGCTGTTGTTGGTCCATATACCGCAATCGAGACGGTAACCGATGTTGCCAAGTTCAACAGGGCACTGGTGATACATCTGGTGGTATCCTTCATAGGTTTGGCAGCCGTCACTGGTGCGACTGCAGTCTGTGCAGATAAATTTTGGTGATCTGGCGCCTTTGCCATTTTCAAGATAGCCTAAAAATTCGACTTCCCCACCACAGACAAAACATTCAGCTCCATCAAGTCCTTCAAAATCCACACTGTAATGCTCGCCGAGGCCATTTGAAGGGTTTAAAATCTCGCTAATATTTTCAGGATGAGCGGTCAGGCGGGGCAAGCGTAAAGAAAATAGGTCGGAAACTTCGTCATATATTAAAACAGTATGTTCAACTATTTGCGGGGCTAAAAAAGATTGTTCTAAATGGTCTTGGAATTCGCCGTATACGGGAAAGGCTGTGAGCAGTATAAGCATTACAGCTACAAGTGCCAGCCCTATAAAAAGCCCTGCAACACTACCGCCTGCTTTATCAGCAAGCCTGATTAAACTGATGCGGGTGATAAATGAAAAAAGGTTGCCTAGAAAATGAATAAGCACTGAACTGAAGGAAAAAATGAATAAAAAGCTAACAGCATCGGCAAAAAATGGGGGAAGGTTAATGTAGCGCAATAGCAATTCACTGCCGAAAGTATAAAAGCTAACGGCAAAAAATAATCCCAAAATAATTCCGGCAATACTAAAAGCGCTGCGTATTAATCCGACCCTGATTCCCTGCAGGATAGAGATGAATAGGATAATAGCTATGATTATATCAAGCCAGTTCATATTACCTGGAAACATTGAGCAATCACTCCCGGGCATTATTATACAACTATTTAAGCTAAATTGATATAATTTGCTATTTTACAGGCAGGAATATTAGAAGAATTAGAGAATTTATATAGATCGAAAGGTTGATTAAAGCTGGGAAAGGAGGGTTAGGTCTTTCAGCAGCTGAATTTTATGTGACTCATTATATTATAATTATAGGAGGTAATTGTTTATGGATGGTTATGGCTTTCTTTCTATTTTGCCACCTCTTCTAGCTATTGTTTTAGCAATAGCTACCCGCCAGGTTATTATTTCTCTATTCATAGCTGTATGGCTTGGCGCGACTTTCCTGCATGCCAGCCCGATTGAAGGGTTTTTCCGTTCTATTGATACATACGTCCTTGAAAGTGCAGCTGATCCCTGGTATGCTGCAATACTGATCTTTACGATGATTATTGCAGGCACCCTGGGTCTTGTTACCAAATCCGGAGGTGCGCTGGCTATAGCAAATGCCCTGGCCGCAAAAGCTAAAACAGTCCGCGGTGGAATGTTATCGGCCTGGTTAATGGGTATGATTATCTTTTTTGATGATTATGCAAGCTGTATAATTGCCGGTAACACTGCACGGCCGATAACTGATAAACTGAAAATATCAAGGGAAAAGCTTTCCTATGTTATCGACTCCACCGCAGCGCCGATTGCAACAATTGCCCTGATTTCAACCTGGATCGGTTTTGAACTGGGAGTTATAGGTGAAGGATTTGCAACGATCGGTATGGAAGAAGCCCCGGTTTACCTGATCTTCCTGCAGAGTATCCCTTACCGTTTCTACAGCATTTTCGCCATTGCCCTGGTCCTGATTCTTTCTATTACGATGAAAGACTATGGCCCGATGTATGCTGCGGAAAAAAGAGCTCGCACCGAAGGAAAACTATTAAGAGATGGAGCAGTACCTTTATCAGCTACAGATACTGAAGTTTTACAACCTGCAGAAGGAACGCCACTACGCTGGTTTAACTTTGTAATTCCAGTGCTGGTAATTATAATTGCTACATTCGTAGGCCTTTGGATCGAGGGAGGCGGGCCGGCAGGCGCCAGCTTCATGGATGCCTTCGGTGACGCTGATTCTTCAGTTGTGCTGCTCTGGGCTTCGAGCCTTGGTGCCCTGGTAACCCTGATTATGGTGTTAGCCCAGAAAATTGTTCCTTTACAGGAAGCAATCGATACCATTATAAACGGGGCAAAATCTGTATTCCCTGCCCTGATTATCCTGGTCCTGGCCTGGTCACTCAGTTATGTATCCGGAGAACTGGGCGCAGCAGATTACCTGGTAGCGATGGTTGAAAGAACCGGCTTAACATATGCATTCCTGCCGCTCTTAATCTTCATTCTTTCCTGTTTCATGGCTTTCGCCATGGGAACTTCCTGGGGAACAATGGGTATTGTTACCCCGCTGGCTATTCCCGTAGCTTTTGCCTTAGGCGGGGAAGCAGCGCTGGTTCCGACCCTGGCAGCGGTTTTAACCGGGGCCATTTTCGGCGACCACTGCTCACCGCTTTCCGACACCACCATTCTTTCTTCCACCGGTGCCGGAGCTGACCATATCGACCACGTCCGCACCCAGATACCTTATGCAGTTACAGGTGCCGTCGTAGCAGCTATTTTTGGTTTTATCCCTGCAGGGTTTGGCGTGCCGCCGATTATTTCTATTGTTGTCGGTGTTATCGTCTTAATTGTCTTTGTCAGGTTTGTCGGTAAATCTACGGCAACTGTTGAAGATATTAAAGCCGCAGGTAAATAATAATCTGTTTTGCTCAGCATGACGGGTTACGATAAGAAGTTTATTAAAGAGCCGGCCTGAACAGGGCCGGCTCTTTTTAAGATGCCTGAAACTGCGCAGGTTTAGCCGCTACTTTTCACTTGACATTTTTATTTCCTCCCCTCAAAAATTCTTACTTTGCAAACAATTATTTGATACAATAGTAAAGGTGTTAAGAATTTTTCTGGGCGAGGTAAGAAATATTGGAAATTAGACCGGCAAATGCTGCTGACGAAATTGATGTCTGCCGCCTCTGGACAATGCTGCTTAAGTTTTACAATGCCCAGGCCAGCCCCGAAGTCCTCAGGCGCAGCTTTCATTTCTGTATCAATAACCCCCACAAAGTGCTGGTTTTTATCATCCTGAATGAAGGTGTGGTTACCGGCACTGCCAGCCTGCACATGGGCCATTATTCAACCTGGAATGATAATTATTACGGGCATATAGAAGATGTGATAATTGATCCTCAATACAGGGCGCGCGGTTTAGCTTATCACCTGCTCCAGCACATTATAGACGCTGCCCGTGAGCATAATTTAAGCAGGTTAGAGCTAAATACCCTTAATGGCAACCACGGGGCCCGTAAACTATACGAGAAGCTGGGTTTTACTACTGATTCCGTTTCTTACAGTCTGTCTCTCCATTAGCTTTGTGTTTAGTGATTAAAACTTAGTATCATCCAGGCAGGTTTACGATATTGCAAGCTTAGAAAAGAATAGAAGGGAGCGCTTATCATGCGTGACTACCGTGAAATACCTTTATGGAAAGATGTAACTCCGGAACAATGGAATGACTGGCACTGGCAGGTGCGCAACCGGATTACCTCTCTTAAAGATCTAAAGCAGGTTATTGAGCTAAACGACGAAGAAGCCGAGGGCGTTGAAAAATGTCTGCAGACATTCAGGATGGCTATTACCCCGTATTATGCATCCTTAATGGACCCTAAAGACCGCAACTGCCCGGTTAGGAAGCAGGCAGTTCCCACATATCATGAGCTACACCGTTCGGGTTCTGACATGGCTGATCCCCTGCATGAAGATGTTGATTCTCCAGTCGAGGGACTGACACACCGTTACCCGGATCGCGTGCTGCTGCTGGTAACCGACCAGTGTTCAATGTATTGCCGCCACTGCACCCGCCGCCGCATGGCTGGTGGGCAGGACAGGGCGCGCAACAGGGCCCAGATTGATGCCGCAATCGAGTATATCAGAAATACGCCCGCAGTGCGTGACGTTTTAATATCAGGTGGTGACGGCCTATTAATCGGTGATGACCTGATAGAACATATTTTAAAAGAGCTGCGGGCCATAGATCACGTGGAAATGGTCCGCTTCGGCAGCCGGGCGCCTGTTGTTATGCCCCAGAGAATAACTAAAGAGCTATGTGATATGCTTTCGAAATATCATCCTGTATACCTGAATATGCATTTTAACCACCCGAAGGAAATTAACGAAGTATCATCTGCTGCCTGCGCCCGCCTGGCTGACGCAGGCATACCGCTGGGCAACCAGTCTGTTCTATTGGCCGGGGTTAATGACTGTCCGCAGTTGATGAAAAAGCTAAGCCATGAAATGCTTAAAATAAGGGTTCGCCCCTATTACATCTACCAGTGCGACCTGTCCCAGGGGATTGAACACTTCAGGACATCTGTAGGTGCAGGCATAGAGGTAATAGAAAACCTGCGCGGCCACACCACCGGTTTGGGAGTTCCTACTTTTGTTGTTGATGCGCCTGGCGGCGGCGGCAAAATACCCGTTATGCCTCAATACATGATCAGCCAGTCGCCGCACAGGGTTGTTGTGCGCAATTTTGAAGGCGGAATGTACTCATATACCGAGCCAAAAAGGGAAGTGGACCCGGACAAACCGTGTACTATCTGTGGTGGAACACATAATAGCTACGACCTTGGTGTGGCTTCGCTTCTAAACGGCAGGGCGATCGGTATGGAACCATCGGTAAAAAAAGAAAAATAGTACGGTAACAGTATGATCTGTGCAACTTAACAACTTAGTATTCGCAATGTGAAGCATCTACGCTTAGTTATATACATTGCAGGAGGTAATTAATGATGGGAAAATATAAATTTGACAGCCAGCCAAGGCTGCGACTGTTAGGGGAAGAAGATATAAAGCTGATTCATGAAAAAGCTCTTTATATCTTGGAAAACACCGGTATTAAGTTCGAGTCAAAAGAGGCCCTGGATATATTGAAAGGGAAAGGGGCGGTTGTTGATCATGATAAAAGAATTGCTAAAATCAGCTCACAGATGGTAGATGATGCAGTGAAGCTTGCCCCGTCAGGCTTCCAGCTATTCAACCGCGATGGTGAGCTTGCGGCGGACATGAGCGGTAACAATATCCATTTTGACCCGGGCTCCTCGCTGATCAAATTCATGGAATCGGACGGGAAGACTGTGCGAAGTACACGATCGGAAGATCTGGTGCGAATCAGCAGGGTAAATGATGCCCTCCAGAATGTACACCTACAGTCCACATCTGTTGTATGTTATGATGTGCCTGAATTAATAGGAGACAGCTATCGCCTCTACCTGTGCCTGGTTAATTCACCAAAGGCAGTTATAACTGGTGCATTTACAGTTCCCGGTGTAAGACACATGCGGGATATGCTCGCAGCCGTAGTTGGCGGTGAGGATGAGTTGGCTGCGAAGCCAAGAGCTGTTTTTGACATCTGCCCTTCCCCGCCCCTAAAGTGGACTAGTATCAGCGCCCAGAACATTATCGATTGTGCTCGTTTTGGAGTGCCCCTGGAAGTCATTTCGCTGCCCATGCCGGGTGCTGCTACACCGATAACCCTTGCCGGTTCGATAATTGTTCATACTGCTGAAACTCTAAGCGGGCTGGTATTGGCCCAGGCAGTAAATCCCGGTACTATTGTAGTTTACGGTGGAGCGCCGGTTCAGTTTGACATGCGTTATGGTACAACGCCATTCAGCGCGATTGAGGCAACGATGATTTCTGCTGCTTATAGTCAAATGGGTAAGTATTTCGGTATGCCGACCCACACTTATGCTGCTCTTAGCGACTCAAAGGTAATTGATATTCAAGCCGGTATTGAAACAGGAATTAGCGGCGTCATTGCCCAGCTGGCTGGAATTAATATGATTTCCGGTGTTGGCGCACTTGATTTTGTTAACACCTTCAGTCTTGAAAAACTGGTAATAGATCATGAAGTATGCGGCACGGTATTAAGGTTGCAAAAAGGTATTGACTGTTCTGCTGATTCCCTGGCCATAGATGTAATTAATGATTTAGGGCCTGGTGGGGTTTACCTGGAAAGTGAGCATACCCTTCAACGGATGAGAACAGAATCCTTCATGCCATCTACTGTACTGGATCGGCATGATCGTGGCGGTTGGGAAGCTGAGGGTAAAAAAGATGCTTTTGCCAGGGCCCGGGAGAGGGTTAAGGAAATTGAAGAAACCCATAACCCCGAATCGCTGGGTGGTGAGCGAAAAGCAGGGCTTGACAGGGTTGTGCGGGACATAATGAAAGAGTTAAATGTAGAAAACCTGCCTTACGGTCCAGCTTAGGTTATTCAATCTCAAATAAAAAAAGTAAAAGCGATCCGCTGAATGTGGATCGCTTTTATTGCCATTAACAGGGCATATAATAAGTAATTATGAAAAAAGAAGCTAAGCTAACCTTTTTGGGCAAACTGCCAGCCTGCTTCAAAAGCCTGCTTGTTTATATCAACCAGCTTAGCCTTGATCTCCTGCTCCATAACCATGAACCATTTATCTTTGCCGTAATCCATGGTTTGAGCAAGAATACCAAGTAAAAAAGTGTTTACCATGCGTGGGTTTTTGCTGACGGGATCAATGTACAGCGCTTCAGCTGCTATTAACCGGCCAACTTTACCTTCAATTTCCTCAAGAATTCCAGTTGAATACTCAGCTTCTCCCGTAAGAACCGGCAGCGGTTCAAGTTCCTGGGTGTTGACTAT
>SLQM01000114.1 GCA_007131435.1 Syntrophomonadaceae bacterium | reverse complement strand
TTAATGGAACAATAACTACAAGAGATTTATCTTCCGAGCTGGCTGTTTTTTTTGGCGGAACTGTTTTTATGGAGATAGAAAATAGATATAGAAACAAAGAGATTCCGATCAAGGTCTGGCTTCAGAGTATTGCAAAAAGCCTGCCCCGGGATATGGATCTTTTACTGGCAAAGTCTTTGCAGTGGGCAATTATCCGCCCGGGGTTTGAAAGCTTTCTTGATCATGCCAGTAAACAGGGCAGCCCGGTGCTGATTGCCAGTGACGGTTTTGGTTTTTACATTGAACCTATCCTTGAAAAGCATAATCTTTTGCATAAAGTGGATCATATATATAGGAACGACACTTTTATTGACCAGGATGGAAAGCTACAGGTTATAACCCCCCATGCGCATAATATCTGCACCGTGTGTGGCAATTGCAAAGCTGCCCATGTGCTTGACTTGAAAGAAAAAGGCATCCCTGTCATATATATTGGTGATGGCAGCAATGATCGGTTTGGAGCATCATGGAGCGACCATATCTGCCCCAGGGATGAGCTGGAAATAATCTGTCGGGAAAATGGTTTTAACTACTCGCCATGGTTTGACTTTTACGATATTATTAATGTCAGGAAACCTGTATTACAGGAGCGTTCAAAAATATCTTTTTGCTCCCCAAGGGGCACTGGAATTAAAGCTTAGCTTTATTAAACATATCCTGGAGGATAAGAAATGAATTATCAAGAACAGTTAGAGCGCCTCGCTGAATTGATAAAAGAGCATGATAATATATACGTTCTTACCGGTGCAGGAATTAGCACTGACAGTGGTATACCTGATTTCCGTTCTCCTGGAACCGGACTATGGGAAAAGGTTGATCCCATTGCAGTTTCATCTGTCGATGTCCTGCATGAAAATCCACGCCTGTTTTATGAAGCCGGTTTTAGCCGATTTGCCAAGATTTCAGCGGCCGAGCCCAATAAAGGACATGTAATTTTGGCTCAAATGGAGGAAAAAGGATATATAAAAGGGCTTATTACCCAGAATATTGATGGCTTGCATGTAAAAGCAGGTTCTAAAAATGTGTGGGAAGTTCATGGCCACCTGCGAACCGGTTACTGCCTTGGTTGTAAAAAGAAGTACCCTTTCGAGGAACTGGTCCAGCAGGTAGAACTGAAACGTATTCCTCCTGTCTGTCATAATTGCTATAGTATGCTGAGGCCTGATGTAGTGCTTTTTGGTGATCCCATGCCGACATTCTTTTTTGAACTGCAGCACCGGGTACAGGCAGAATGTGATTTTATGCTGGTGGTAGGCAGTAGTTTAGTTGTATTTCCGGTGGCAGATTTGCCCCGCCTGGCAGCTAATCTTTCTATCATTAACCGGCAGCCAACCGATTATGACCAGAGAGCAGAAGTAGTTATCAGGGAAGGTATTAGCGATACCTTGGGCGACCTGATGCAGCAGCTTGAAAAATAGATTATAAATAATACTAACGGAGGACTATAATAATGCAGGTAAAAGAAAAATTGCAAAGCGCTGCCCTCCTGATTGTCGGTCTAATTGGCGCTTTTCTAATCTTAACTTCAGATAAGGTTAAGATTGACACTTATAGCCTGGTTATTTCAATACTGGTAGGTTTATTCCTGGTTTATCTTTACTTCCTGTTTGTTCGTAACCGCGAAGAATAATGATGTTTATAATGTAATATGTTATAATGGCTCTCGGGTCTTTAATGAGGTGTGGAAATTTGCATTTACGGTTTGTTGAAAGTCCTGTTTTAAAACCTGATGATGTAGCCCGGCTTAGAGTAGCTGTGGGCTGGGATGCAAGAGAAAAACAGCTGGAAAAAATAATTGGCAACACTTATTCAACAGCAGCCTGCTATGATCATGAAAACCTGGTTGGTTTTGTAGATGTAATCAGCGATGGGGTAGATGATGCCTTTATCCGTAATTTACTTGTTCATCCTGACTACCAGCGATATGGCATAGCCCTTAAATTATTAAAAATTATTATTAGACGAACTAAGGCCGACCGGATTAAAACAGTAAATGTGCTATTCGAGCCTGAATTGACTGACTTGTACCGGAAGGCAGGATTTAGAATTATTAGCGGCGGAATGATTGATCATGAAAATGAAGGGTTTTGATAGTATATGAAGGTAGCTTTTTTTTTGACTCCAAAGAGCGAAGTTGTTTGCCTGACCCCAAAAACAACCCTCAGGCAGGCGCTGGAAAGAATGGAACGGCATAGCCATACGGCGGTTCCCATGGTAGATGAACAGGGTTATTATGCCGGAACTATAACCGAGGGAGATTTATTGTGGAAAATCAAGAATTCTCCCGGATTAGATCTTAACGGTATGGAAAAGATAGCGCTAAAAGATATTACCCAGCATTCGCGGAATCAACCTGTGCGTATTGATTCAAGAGTAGTTGACCTGCTTACGTTGGCAAGTGGTCAAAATTTTGTGCCCGTTGTTGATGATCAGGGTATTTTTATCGGTATAATCAGGCGCAGGGAGATAATTGAATACTGTGCTGAGCTGATCAAGGAAAAAGAGGAAGAAAGAGTAAATAGATAAAGAGGTGTGCAGCCATGAGCGCATCATGTTCCTTCCCCCAGGAAAATGTATCAACCCCTGCCAGGGTGCTTCAAGTCAAACCTTTTTTGGCGATGGAGGTACTTGAAAAGGCGCAGCAGCTTGAGGCTGCAGGTGCCTCAATTGTTCACATGGAGGTTGGTGAACCGGGCGGTGAAACTCCTTCCCCTATAAAAGAAGCAGCAATGGAAGCAATCCGCCTTAATGACACCGGTTATACTCACAGCCTGGGAAAACCGGAACTTAGAGCAGAAGTTGCCCGTTACTACAAGAGTAATTATGATGTAAATATCGATCCGGAGCAGGTAATTATTACATCTGGTTCTTCTCCCGCCATGCTGTTGGCTTTTTCGGCTCTTCTCGAAAAAGGTGACCAGCTGTTAATGCCCAACCCTTACTATGCCTGCTATCCTAATTTTGTCAATTATATTGGGGCAGAGCCCTTATATGTCCCGGTCAGGGAAGAAGAAGCCTTCCGCCTTCAGCCACAGGATGTTGAAAAGTATTCAGGGGAAAAAGTAAAAGCTATATTGATCAATTCTCCTGCTAACCCCACCGGTGCTGTGTTAAGAGAAAAGGAGCTTCAGGGTTTAGCAGGGCTTGGTAAATTTATAATCTCAGATGAAGTTTATCATGGAATTAATTATACAGGGAAAGATCATTCAATTCTTGAATATACAGATAGAGCAATTGTAATTAATGGTTTTTCCAAGCGTAATATTATGACCGGGTGGCGCCTGGGCTACCTGGTTGCGCCCCATGATTTGATCCGCAATTTACAGAAACTACAACAGAATCTTTTCATCTGCGCCTGTGCGTTCATCCAGGCAGCTGGTATCGCTGCCCTCAGGGAAAACCCTGAAGTTTTAGAGAAACGTTTCAGCAGCTATAATGAGAGGCGTTTATATCTTTATCGCGCCCTGGAAAAGATGGGTATTGCACCGGCTAAAGCTCCCGATGGGGCCTTCTATATGATGGCTAACGTGAAAAAATATACTAATGATTCCTATTCTTTTGCTTTTCGCATCCTCGAAGAAGCCGGTGTGGCAATTACTCCCGGCATAGATTTTGGCAGTGGTGCGGAAGGTTATATTCGTATATCTTATGCTTGCGATATGGGAACCCTGGCCGAAGGGGTCCGCCGGCTCGAAAATTATTTCAGCACACTAAAGCCTCTAACTTAACTTTTTAATAACTAAAGTTCCAGCCTGAGCGATCAGCGAGCGAAGTTTTGTCTGCACGGTTGCTGGTAGCGAAAGTTTAACATAAAAATGTTGATATGGATTTTACAAATGGGGAAGCAGGAAGTTTAATGCCAACTGGTAGAATAGTTATTATAGCTGGCGGAGATATTAATGAACCGCATTTTTACAAGAAGCTGTTTCATGAAGGCGATTATATTATCTGTGTTAATGGTGGAAGCGCTAATGCTATAAAGATAGGGGTTATACCCGATCTTCTTGTAGGAGACATGGACTCATTAAACAAAACTGTGCGTAAAGGTATATTGAAATCAAACCCTGAAATCATCAGCCACCCCCCCGAAAAGGATAAATCTGATCTTGAACTGGCTCTTGATTATGCTACCCGTGAAAAACCATCCGAAATTATTATTATCGGCGCCCTGGGAGGAGAAAGGGTAGAACATTTCTTTATTAACCTTTTATTGCTTCAGGTTCCCTTGAAAAACGGTATAAATGCCAGGATCATCGATGAAAGGCATGAGATTTGTATTGCTGAAAACAGCTATGAAATTGCCGGCAAACCGGGTGACTATCTTTCGCTCTTTGCCCTTACCCCGGAAGTTAAAGAAATTGTCACGGAAGGGCTTAAATATCCGCTTCAAAAGGGGACCCTCTATTTTGGTTCGACACTTGGGTTGAGCAATGAATTTACTAATGGTACTGCACGGATAACTTTCGCATCAGGAATGCTGCTGCTTATTAAACACGCCAGGTGTCCACTATTCTAAAGCCTTATAAAGCAACTGTTTATAATTGGCAAACTCTGCGGTCGCCAGGACTTTTATCCTTCTTGGCCTCGGTAAATCTATTTTTTGCTCAATGGCATTTTTCCCGGGCCGATCAGAGATAACATAGATCCGATCTGATAAATATATTGCTTCATCGATACTGTGGGTAACGAACAGGACTGACCTTTTAAATTGTTCCCATATTTGCATAAGCCAATCCTGCATTTTGCCCCGGGTCAAAGCATCAAGCGCGGCAAAGGGTTCATCAAGCAGCATTATGTTGCTGTCAACCATCATTGTTCGCAGCAGTGCCGCCCGCTGCTTCATGCCACCAGAAAGTTGATTGGGGTAATAATTTGCAAAACCATCCAGCCCAAAAAGGGGCAGCATTTTTTCAACCTTCTCATAAGCTTTATCTTTGGCTGTCCCGGAAGCCAGAAGCGGCAGGGCGGCGTTTTGTTTTAAAGTTTTCCAGGGGAAAAGCAAGGCCTGTTGAGGCATGTAGCCTACCAGTTGAGGCCTGCCTGTAATTATTGCCCCGTCCTTGTAAACTTCACCTTGATCGGGTTTTATTAGCCCGGCAGCGATTCTCAGAATGGTGCTTTTCCCACAACCACTGGGGCCGATAACTGTTACAAATTCACCTTCCTTAACAGTAAGAGATATGCAATCCAGGACAGGCAGAATCTCTCCGCCTGAGATATAAGTAGATGATATTGTGTCTAGCCTTAATCTTTCTATGACTCTCACCTCAGAAATTTATTTGTAAAGGCGCTGTCAATGTCTGGAATCTCATCTATCAAGTCATAATGGAATAGCCACCGGCTGTAATTCTCCCAGGTTTCCCTGTTTTGAATACCCCACTCATCTGCTTCTGCCTGGTAATAATCTGCCAGCCACCTTTGGCTCGCCAAAACCAGTTCATCATCCAGCTCAGGAGCATGGGTTAACAGGTGGGTGGCTGCAGTTTCCGGTTCATCAATCGCCAACCGGTAGCCATCAGCTGTGGCTTTAATGAATTTTTCAACTAATTCAGGGTTTTCTTCAATCAGGGTTTCACTGGTAATGATAACAGGGGTATAGTAATTCAGTGATGGGTCTTCATCTCTTAGCGGGATAAAGTTTAATTCCAACCCCTGGAGTTCGGCCTCTATTCCTGTCCAGCCATAGTAAATCCAGACAAAATCTGCCTCTCCTTGCATGACAATGATTGAATCCACTTCACCTGTTGTAATGATGTCAACACTTTCAAAATCAGCCTGGTAGATCTCCATTAGCGCTTTTATTGTAGCTTCTTCAATAGGTGAACCCCATCCCCCGTAGCTTCTTCTTTCAAAATCTGCCGGCGTTTCAATAGCCTGTTCTTTAAGAGAAGCAAACCCTGAAGTATTATCCTGGAGTATGGCCGCAACCGATACTATGGGCATTTTGCTTAAGCGGGCAAAGGTTACTTCTTCCTGGTAACTGATGCCAAATTCTGCCTGTCCGGTAGCTACCATTTGAGCTACACTTCCCGGGGCCTGGATTACTTCAACTTCAAGCTCGTTGCTGCTGTAATAGCCTTCTTCAATAGCGGCATAGATACCGCTGTAATTAGTGTTTGGGGTCCAATCAAGTAAAACAGTTACTTTTTCAGGTTCAACGGTTTCATCATTTGCGCAACCGGGTACTACACTTATCAGTATCAAAAGAAAAAATGATATAAGATACTTAGTTTTAATTGAAAGCATAGAATATCAACCCTCCATTATATTATTTTTTTCTTTTTGCCAGGGCATAGCCACCCTACCGGTTAGCTCGGCCATCTTGAACATCAACAAACTGAGAATGATGACTACGATAATTGCTGCAAAGAGGTGGCTCAAACGGTATGAATGGGTTGCCCTTAGCATATATATACCCAAACCGGCCCTGGCGCCAAGCCATTCCCCGATAATAGCTCCCAAAACGCTATAGGTCGCAGCTATTTTTAAGCCGGAGAAAAAGTAAGGCATGGCTGAGGGCAGTTTAACCGACCTGATGATCATCCAGTTATCGGCTTTCATGGTTTTCATTAAATCAATAGCCTCAGGATCAACTTCTCCAAAGCCTTCTACCAGGTTCACTGCCAGGGGGAAAAAACAGACCAGTGTTACAATTAGAATTTTTGGCAGCAGTCCTACTCCAAACCAGATCAGCAGGATTGGAGCAAGAGCAAAAATTGGGATAGCCTGTGATATAACTAAGATTGGATAGATTGCCTCTTTTAAACCCCGCCAGCGATCCATTGCCAGTGATAATGATACAGCCAAAACAATTGCCAGCGCTAAGCCGCTGACAACTGCCGAAAGAGTTGCCCCGGTATGTGAAAGCAGAAGTGCATGATTATCGATCAGCGCTGCTGCTATTTCGGATGGTGGTGGTAATATATATCCCGGGACCTGTGCTATGCGTACTACCAATTCCAGAAAAATGATAATAGCTGCTAAAAGAATAATTGCAGGCAGTCTTTTAGCGGTATTTCCCCACTTTTTCATCTATAGTCACCCCTGATGAACTGTAATCTATCTTAACTACTGAAAGAATTCTGTGTGCACCTGCTGATATGCATACTTCCTGGGCCTTTTTTACTATTTCCAACAACTCTTCTAAATTGCCCTCCATTGTTGTTTCCATCGGCCCGACTATATATTTCAAACCTGACTCGTCAATCGTCTGAATAACTTTGTCAACCACGGAATAAACCTCTGCTTCATCAACCAGTGGAATTATCTGTAAGCTAAGGTTGCACTTTTCCATTTTACAGGCCTCCTTGATAATAATAAAGCTGCCGCCAACGCTGGCGACAGCTTAACATTCTGTCTCATGGTTCCCTACGCTGGCATTACCCAGATCAGGTAAAAGGGTCAGAACAAATCAAGTTCTTTCTCAGCCGGGCTACCCCAGCTCCCCTGATTGTTAATTGTTATTAGAATCATAACATTAACTACAATATATTTCAACTTACCCTTTACACTGTTTTTCTGGAGCTAGGTTTATCTTTTCCTGCTTGTTTTAATCACCCTGCAAAAAACTCCCGCTTATATTTTAGTCATAGCTTATAGATAGATAATTATCTTTATAACAGGTTCTAAAATATACAAATAAACCATTATCTGCCATCTGAAATATTTGATATAAATGCATGCAGGTTAGGAATATAAATTGAAAATATTGGATGTTAATATCAAGAAAGAAAGGTATTTCTAAGGCATGAAAAATTTAATCTCTAGTGGCTGAAAGAGCCCTTTTAATTTGATTACTTTATATGTTAAATGGTATGATTCATTTAACATATAAGAAATTTGTCGATGACTAAATAAGGGGGATTTTCATGGAGAAATTTCAGGTTTCACTGATCAGGTATAAAGAAGTGTTTACTTCAGTCAGAAAAGCTGTGCTTGATTGTAACGGGTTTAAACATTTAAAACCGGGTGACAGGGTTTTTATTAAACCAAATATAGTATTTTGGACTAAAGCATGTAAGTTTCCAAAATGGGGCGTTATTACCACATCAAGAGTTATTGAAGATATAGTTGTGCTTTTAAAAGAGCATGGTGTGACAGATATTACTATCGGAGAAGGTATTGTATCTGACCCCGAGGATAAAGATACTCCAGCCCATGCTTTTAAAACTCTTGGCTACGAGAAGTTGAAAGATAAATATGGCGCCAAGTTTATAAATATCATGGAAAGGCCATTTACAAGAATAAGGCTAGAGGGAGGTATAAGCCTTAAATATAACCAGGACATCCTGGATAGTGATTTTTTAATAAACTTACCGGTATTAAAATCCCATAACCAGACAGTAGTGAGCCTCGGTTTAAAAAATCTTAAGGGAACTATAGATATAGCTTCACGTAAAAAATGTCACAGCCCGAATCCTGAAAAAGATTTGCATTACCATATTGCAAGGATAGCAGACCCAATGCCTCGTTCCCTGACCCTGATTGATGGGATATACAGCCTTGAACGTGGGCCGGCATTTGATGGCAGGATGAGGCTTACCAACCTATTGATTGCCTCAAGCGACATGCTTTCTGCTGATCTTGTCGGGGCAAAGGTGCTGGGCCATGATCCCGCAGATGTTGGTCATCTTGTCCTTGCTGCTGAAAGATTGGGCAGGCCTCTTGATTTATCTGATGTAAAGATTATAGGAGAAAAAATAGATGATGTATCTACTTATCATGAATATGATTTTGAGTATGTCAAAAACAAGGATGGGGAAATGCCCCGTGCCCTGGCCAAACAGGGGATAGAAGGTATATATTATAGGAAATTTGACCAAACCATGTGCACATATTGTTCTGCTTTTAACGGGCTGATATTAACTGCAATTCGCCAGGCCTGGCAGGGAGAACCCTGGAAAGGGGTTGAAGTGCTGACTGGTAAATCAATGGAACCCTCTCAGGGGATGGATGCTACTCTCTTAATAGGGAAATGCATGTATACAAAAAACAAAGATCATCCCAATATCCAGAAGATGTTTGCTGCCAGGGGCTGCCCCCCTGATCCTGATGATATAATAAAAGCTTTGCATGATGCCGGAATAAAGGTGGATCCTTTATTATTTTCACAGATTGATACTTTGCCGGGGTTTTTTATGAGCCGCTATGAAGACAACCCTGACTTTGACGAGTCATTTTTCCAGGTTAGCGATCAATGTAAAATAGGGCAATGATTTTAAGGGAGGCATATTAATATGATCGACTTGCGCAGTGATACAATAACTTTACCTACAGGCGCGATGAGAAAAGCAATTTTTGAAGCAGAAATGGGAGATGATGTATACGGAGAAGACCCAACCGTAAATTCCCTGCAGGAATTAGCGGCCGAAATAATGGGAAAAGAAGCTTCTCTGCTAGTGCCCAGCGGCACGATGGGTAACCAGGTCGCCATATTAACTCACTGCAAACCGGGAACTGAAGTTATCATGGAAGCTGATTCACATATCTATTATTATGAGGCGGCAGCAGCTTCCGTATTTGCAGGTGTTCAGCCCCGACCTTTAGAGGGTAAAAGAGGGTCAATGCCTGCTGAACTTGTTGAATGGGCCATCCGCCAGGATGACATACACCTGCCCCCTACTTCACTAATCTGCCTCGAAAATACGCACAACAGGGCAGGAGGCACAGTTGTGCCAATTGAAGACATGAGGGCTGTTCATGAAGTTGCCGCCAGGCATGAGCTTCCTGTTCACCTTGATGGAGCGAGGATTTTCAATGCCTCAGTTGCCTCCGGTGTTCCGGTAAAAGATTATACAGCATGCGTTACCTCTGTTCAGTTTTGTCTTTCTAAAGGGCTGGGGGCACCTGTCGGTTCTATACTGGCCGGTCCTGCTGATTTCATCGAAGAAGCGAGGCGCTGGCGGAAAAGACTCGGAGGGGGTATGCGCCAGGCGGGAGTATTTGCAGCTGCAGGAATAGTTGCTTTAAAAACTATGGTTGAGCGGCTGGCTGAAGACCATAATAATGCCCGTCTACTTGCCGAAGGGCTGTCCTCCCTCAGGGGCATAGACTTTAATCCCGAAGATGTCGATACAAATATAGTTATTGTTAAGCCAACCACCATGTCTGTTGGTCAAATTGGTTCAGAGCTTGAAAAAAGGGGCATATTAACAGTCGTCATGGAGCCTGATCGCATTCGTTTTGCCACGAATAAAGAGGTTAACCGCCGCGATATTGAAAAAACTATTGAAGTTGTTAAAGAAATTTTAGGCGAGTAGGTATCACTATTAAACTCAAAACCTTTTTGAATCAAAGGTTTGTTTAGTTCATGA
>SLQM01000201.1 GCA_007131435.1 Syntrophomonadaceae bacterium | reverse complement strand
GCTCAAACCTATCGCCTCCGTTTGGATATCTCAAGGTGGGAATATTGCAGGCTTTCCAAGCTATTATAACTTATAGAATAAGGACGGTCAAGCTTTTTAACCATCTTCACGGGCCCGCAATCGTTCCAGGTTGCTGATTACTGTCTGATTAAGCAGCTCATTAAGCGCTATACCCCGGTTGTCAGTCTTTCTGCCCAGGCGGCGGCTGTATATCTGGCGCTGTTCGGCAAGCCGTTCCTTCAGGGCCACAGCTGACAAGGTTCTCGCCCCCAGGGCCGAGGCAGCCCTGTATTCGGCATAGTCAGAAGTGGCAACTTCCACGCAATACCTGGCAGCAAGGCCGGCAGCCAGTTTTTCGATCATCGTATCCGCCGTTTCTTTTCCCTCGGTAAAAACCACCTCAACTCCTTCCACGTCACTCCAGTCGAATGACTGGCCGTCGAATACTATGATAATCCTCTCCCAGGACCAGGGATGAAAGGCTGAAAGGGTAGAGATCAACTGATCGCGCGCACTGCCCATATCCTTTACTTTCAGGCTTTTGAGTTCATCCCAGCAGCCAATTATATTGTAGCCGTCAACAACCAGGACCTGCGGTTTCAGCTGGTCCACCCCTTTCTCTGGGCCAGGGCCGCATAGATTAATATCCCCGCTGCCACCGATACATTGAGCGAACCGGTTGCCGTGCTCGGCATGGGGATCGCCAGGGTAAGGTCGCAGTTCTGGCGCAGCAGGCGCGAAAGGCCCTTGCCTTCAGAACCGATTACCAGGACCAGGGCCCGCTTGTAATCAGCCCGGTAATAATCTTCACTGCCATCTGCCTCACAACCGTAAAGCCAGAAACCTTCCTTTTTTAACTTTTCAGCTGCCCGGTTCAGGTTGCCCACCATGGCCACGGGAAGACGCTCCGCCCCCCCTGCTGCCACTTTCCTGACCGCTGCCGTTACCCCTGCAGCGCGATGATTGGGAATAATTATGCCGTGCACTCCTGCCAGGTCCGCCGTGCGCATCACTGCTCCCAGGTTATGGGGATCTTCGATATGATCGAGCATGATTAAAAAGGGCTCTTCAGTGGCAGAGCGGGCAGTTGATACTAAATCATCCAGGCTGCAGTATTCAAAAGGAGCTGCAATAGCTGCTGCTCCCTGGCTGCCGTCATGGCCCCCTGTCTCTTTTTCAAACTCATTTCTTTCAAGCCGCTTAACAGGTATCTTCCGCTTGCGGGCCAGCTGGTTTATTTCATCGATAATAGCCCCTTTCAAACCTTCGGCCAGCAGGATACGCATCGGCTTTCCGCTGCGCAGCGCCTCGAGTACAGCCTGGCGCCCGACAACTATTTCTTCACCGCTCACTTCCGGCCGGGGGCTATATCCTTTATTATCTTTCATTGCAAAGGACCTTTCTTAACATTTATGGGCATTTAAAATGTTAACAATCGGGAAATACTGTTCATAAATATGCGCCCCCGATGAATAGGCTGTTATCTGGCCGTCCCTGGCCGGAAAATCAATATGCATCAAGATATATTCCTTTAAAAGCTGCAGGCCGCCCAGGTTTTCAGGGAAGCCGACAAAGATATCCCAGGACCGGAAGAAAAGCGACATGTGTAAGAATCCGTCAACTACTTTAAAGTCAACCACCCGCAGGCAGGGAGGATCGTCAAGGTCAATATTTTCCTGCCCCCCGATATTGATGCAGGCCTGGTTGGTCGCCCCCTTTGAACGGTTAAGCAGATCAATTATTTTCGGCAGCTGCGGGGCAATATGCTGCCCGTAAGTATAATCTTCCATTTCGCACTTTGTATCGGTAGCCAGGTAGTCATAAAAATACTGCTGGATTCTCTCTTCAGAAGTGGGAGCGGGAATGCCGCAGTTTTCCGGAAGCCAGACAGCCAGGGGACGGGTGTATGGCTCCTCGATGACCACACAGAGATGATCTAGCTGCTTGCGCAGCTGCCCTTCATAACTGCCCTTTTTAATCTGGTAGCTGTAGCCGTAGCGGGCGCAGTTCCACAATACCATCCGCCAGGCCGATTCAATCGTCCTCTCCCTTATGTAGGCCATAACATATCCCTTCTTTCAAAAAATTAAGAGCAGATCTTGCGACATTAATCCGTTAGCGCCTCTCTCCTTACCTGTGTTTCCAGCGGGTGCCGTGCGGTGTATCTTCCAGCACAATACCCTGCTCCAATAACTGATCCCGAATCTGATCGGCGGCAGCCCAATTCTTTGCTGCCCGGGCCTCGTCCCGTTTCGCAATCAGGGCGTTGATATGATCATCTAAGGCTTCCGGGGCTGAAATATCGATGATCTCGAAAATGTCATTCACGTCGCGGTAAAAACTGACTGCCTCCTGCAGCAGCCCCCGGTTGTAGGGATGAGCCTCTTTCAGGTATATGTTACAGCTGCGGGCCAATTCAAAAAGCGCCCCCAGGGCATCGGCCGTGTTAAAATCATCATCCATCGCTTCCACGAATCGTGTTCTGCCCTCCTGCAGGGCTTCTTTAAACTTATCTTCCTTTTCACCCTGTTCTTCTTTCGCCTCTTCCACTGCGCGCAGCAGGTTACCTGCCATCTCCTGCAGGCGCTGGCGG
>SLQM01000209.1 GCA_007131435.1 Syntrophomonadaceae bacterium | reverse complement strand
CCGCTTGGAGGATGCAGCGAATCGGGTGGCTCCCCTTTAATAAAAGATTTGAATAACTCTTTAGCCGCTGCAGGATCGGGCTCAGGGATTGCTCCTACCAGGGCCTGGGTGTAAGGGTGGGGTCCCATTTTTTTCAGGTTTGATGCAGGTAATATTTCAACAATTTGCCCCAGGTACATTACTGCCACTCGTGACGCGATAGAGCTAACAGCAGCAAGATCGTGCGAGATAAAAAGGTAAGACAGCTTCAATTCCTGCTGAATATTCTGCAGCAACTTTAATATTTGAGCCCTAATGGAAACATCAAGACTGGACACAGGTTCATCACAAACCAGCAGGCTGGGGTTCAAGGCCAGGGCCCGGGCAATATTTATTCTTTGCCGCTGGCCGCCGCTGAATTCATGAGGATATTTTTGGCCATCTTCTTTTTCGAGACCTACCAGGCTTAAAAGCTCATAAACCTTTTCACGTCTTTTGCTTTTAGAAAATCCATAATTTAAAAAAGGTTCTTCAATGATTGTCTGAGCCTGCCAGCGCGGGTTCAGTGATGATGTGCTGTCCTGAAAAATGATTTGAAAGTTTCGCCTCATTGAACGCAGTTTTTTGCCCCGTAAACAGCTGATTTCCTGGCCCTTAAAATAGATTTCGCCGGATGTCTTATCTTCCAGGCGGGTAACAAGGCGTCCAAGGGTACTTTTACCGCAACCACTTTCGCCAACCAACCCCATGATTTCGCCCTTTTCAATCGCCAAAGATACCCGGTCAACTGCCAGCACTTTATATTTTTTGTCACTACCCAGGGTTTTTCGCTTTTGATAGTACCTGGCCAGGTTTTTAGTTTCTAGAATATGCACTATCCCGAAGCCCCCAGCAGATTGATGTCCTTCTCCAGGAAACACGCTGACGCATGGCCCTGCGATACATATTTCAACCCGGGTTTACCTTTACGGCACAAGTGTAATGCTTCCGGGCATCGGGCAAGAAACGGGCAGGTATCCTGAAGATTAAAAAGTGAAGGCGGCTGCCCCTTGATTGGTTCAAGGTTGTTATCTCCAAAACGGGGGATAGAGTTTAACAAAGCCCTGGTATATGGATGGGCAGGGTTGTTGAAAAGCTCATCAACGGGAGCGTATTCCATGATTGATCCGGCATACATGACTGCTACATCGTCAGCCATTGCAGCAACTACACCCATATCGTGGGTTATTAATACCAAGGACATTTGCAGTTCCTGCTGCAGGCCCTTTAGTTCAGCCAGTATCTGAATTTGGACTGTAGTATCGAGAGCAGTTGTAGGTTCATCAACTATTAACAGTTTCGGTTTATGCATAAGAGCCATCGCCAGTAAAACCCTTTGACACATACCGCCTGAGAGTTCAAAGGGATAACTGCGCATAATACGACCAGGGTTTGGCAATCCCACCCGGTCAAGCTCAATGAGCGCCCTGTTACGAGCTTCACTGGCTGATACTTTCTCATGCGCAAGCAGGGTTTCAGTAAGCTGCAGCTCGATGCTTAAGACGGGGTTCAAAGATGCCATTGGATCCTGGAAAACCATGGCTATATCACGGCCTCTTATTTTTTCAAGCCTCGATTTTTTTTCGTTTAATATATTTATCCCGTTTAGATTTATTTTCCCCGAGACAACTCTTCCAGGAGGTTCTATCAACCCAAGAAGAGACCTTGCAGTAACACTTTTTCCGCACCCACTTTCACCTACCAGGCAAAGGGTTTGTCCCCTGGACACCGAAAAGCTTACGCCATCGGCAGCCTTCACTATACCCCTTTCTGTAAAAAACCAGGTGGAAAGATTGTTTACCTCCAGGATTACTTTTTCATCTGTAATACAAGTCATGGCCATTATACTCCTGAACTAGATAAGCTTTACCGCTTCGTGTTACATTATAACATATTTGTGTTATTAATTTCGCTGTATGTGCCTTTATTCCTTCCTACATGATAAATTTTAAACATTCCGTCTAATATAGTATGGAATTAATTTGGGATTCTGGTGCTAAGCAGAGAGGTATTTCTACTTTAAAATTATTCCCCCGGGGGCTGCGGTTTCTATAATATTCCCGATATAGTGTCCTTCAGAACCTTTTTTTACAAGGGTATTAAGATATTGGTCAAGTTTTTCTTCGCGCAGGGCAACCAGGAGACCTCCCGATGTTTGGGGGTCGGCAAGAGTTATAAGGGTATCGTCTTTATCATCTTCGCCGCCCTGCCAGGTAATACGGGGACGAATATAATCGAGGTTGCGGTATGCGCCGGCAGGTATCATACCCATTGCAACCATCTCCGGGACACCTTTATAGTAGGGGATCTTATGATAAAACAGTTCTGCCGAACAGCTGCTGGAGATGAGCATTTCATTCAGGTGGCCCAGGAGGCTGAAGCCTGTGATGTCGGTACAGGCGGAAACACCCACTTCTACCATCGCTTCAGACGCTGCAGCGTTAAGTTCAGCCATACCTTTAATTGACCCGGCAGCCTCTTCAGTTGCGATCATTTCACCTTTAACCGCAGTAGCAATAATGCCCGTTCCCAGGGGTTTGGTCAGGACAAGGCAATCGCCGGGGTTTGCCCCACCGCCTGTTACCATCTTTTCAATGGTGACCAGGCCGGTTACAGATAAGCCGTATTTAGGTTCGCTATCCTCAATGCTGTGTCCGCCAACAAGCGCTGCCCCCGCTTCCAGTATCTTATCATAACCGCCACGCAGGATATCCTGTAATACATCAAGAGGAAGGCAATTTAAAGGAAAACAGACAATATTTAACGCGGTCAGCGGCTTTCCGCCCATGGCATAAACATCGCTTAAAGCATTGGCAGCGGCAATTTGCCCAAAAGTGTATGGATCATCCACGATTGGTGTAAAAAAATCAATAGTCTGAACCAGGGCTTCTGTTTCCGATATCCTATATATCCCCGCATCCGCGAAATGCTGCTCACGGTTCAGGTAGTTTGGATCGTCAATAGCTGGCAAACGGCGCAGAACCTGCGCCAGGGCTTCCGGCCCGATTTTAGCTGCTCAACCGGCACTGGCCGTCATTTTGGTCAGCCTGATCTCTTCGCGGGTCATCTTTTCACCGTCCTTAAATTGCATTACAACTTTAGCGCTATCCTGTGGTCCTCAACCCGGCGGGTTACCTTAATTTGATCAAAATGTTCCAGTAAAGCCTGGGCAAATTTCCTGGAACTGCCGGTAAGATCCCTGAACTGGCCAAGGGTAAGGGTTTCATTTTCATCAAAATGGCCGCGTAACAGGTTTAGTGCTTCTTCATATATGTCAGGGTGAAAGTAAAGCTCTTCATTTACTTTAACCAACTCATTTGCCGCAGCAAGATAACCGTAAAACTCATCTTTACGGTCATGTTTAATCCCCACTTTTTCCAGGGCATCCCTGACCGATGGGGGTTGAAATCCTGAAGTCCGGTAAAGATCTGCCAGTAATTGAAGCTGTTCTTTATCCCTTCCCCGGGGCTCCGCCTCAAAATCATACAGGCAGACCAGGCTTTCTTTTACCTTCAATTTATTATCTGAAGCCAGTTTCTCCAGCAGCGCATCGTATACATGCTGATCAAGGGCTGCAGGCAGCACGCCTTTAAGCCGGGCCCGTGACATGCCCTGGGAAAGCGGGCTTTGAATATGGTAGCTCTTTAATTCATCAACTATTCTCTTTTCAAACTCCCCTGCAAGTTCTTCCGCCAGGTAGGCACTGCCCAACTTGATGACCCTGCCTTTTGCTGCAAGCTCAGCCAGGACAGTTTCCACTTTATCCCTGTCCAGCCGTGTTTCCCTGGCCAGGCGGGTAATGTCGGAGGCAACCAGCTCATTTAATTTGGTGCTGACGAAAGCCGCATCCCCTCCTGAAGCGGGATCCTGTTTCAGGCGGGCCAGTTTCTCTATAACATCTGCACGAAAACGGCGATGCCTTGCAGGAAAGGGGTCCAAAACCTTTCCGCCCCCGATAGTAGTCATGGGCGAATATGAACGTATAACGAATGGATCACCACGTTCGGCAACGAGGGGGCGTTCAAGCCGGCACTGGACCAGGGCATTTTCACCGGGCCGTAGTTCGTCCTTTTCAAGAATTAACAGCTTTGCTACGGTACGGGCAGTCCCAAGAAAGAAATGAACGGGATCAAGGTTTTTTAAACGGCGCGGAGCCCTGGTTAAAAGTTCAACATTTACATCTAACAGGCCTGTCTGCTTATAATAGCCGGGGTTGCTGATTACACTACCCCTTTCAACCTGGCCTTTTTCAAGCCCGGAGAGGTTTAAGGCGACCCTCGAACCGGCTTTCGCTTCCTTAACATCGCTGTCATGAACCTGGATATTGCGAACCCTTACCTCCAGCCCGGGGGGCACTATCTCTACCGTTTCTCCAACCTTTACGGAACCCTGGATCAGGGTTCCGGTAATGACCGTCCCAAAGCCATCGATAATGAATGATCGATCAACAGGCAGGCGCAGAGGACCTGATGATTTGCGCACTTCCAGGTCTGCCGTTGTAATATCAATTAACTCTTTAAGTTCATCTATCCCCTCACCGTTAATAGCAGAAACTGAATGAATTGGCGCATCATCCAAAAAAGAACCTTTCAGTTTTTCACGAATCTCTTCTATCACCAGTTCACGCCAGTCTTCCTCAACCAGGTCTATCTTGGTGATAACAACAATACCTTTCTTTGTTCCTAGAAACTGTAAAATATCTAAATGCTCACTGGTTTGAGGCATAACTCCTTCATTGGCATCCACAACCAGCATAACCAGGTCCATACCTGCGGCCCCGGCAAGCATATTATGGATAAAACGTTCATGGCCGGGAACATCTACCACGCCGGCCAGCCTGCCGCCTGGCAGCTTAAAAGGAGCAAAACCGAGATCGATTGATATGCCTCTTTCTTTTTCTTCCTGCAAGCGGTCGGTATCAACCCCGGTCAATGCCTTGATCAGGACAGTTTTTCCATGATCTACGTGACCGGCAGTACCAATAATCAACTGTTCCAAGTGTTTAACTCCTTCTGTCTTTTAATCCCGGTAGGCCATCTCCAGGGCCTGAACCAGAATATCTTCCTGGTCTTCAAATACAGTACGTGGATCAAAAAGCAGCATATCATGCTGCAGGCGCAGGATAACCGGCGGATCATTTAACCGCAGCTTTTTAACTATTTCTTCTGCTCCATGGTTTACAGGCTTTAGTGCCACCAGGTAAGTGGGCAGCTCTGCAGTTGGCAGGGCACCCCCTCCTACCTTTGATATTCCCTCTAAAATAGATACATTCTCAAAACCGACTATTTCGGAAAAACGGGTAGCCAGCACTTTTGCCCTCATTTCCAGAAGAGCAGGATCAGCTGCCAGCATCCTCCATACGGGGATTTCTGTTATAGCCTTTTCTTCATCCAGGTAAAGGCGCATTGTTGCCTCCAGGGCAGCAATCGTAAATTTATCTACACGCAGGGCCCTGGCTAACTGGTTTTTACGAATTCTTGCAACAAGATCTTCCCTGCCAACGATTATTCCACACTGCGGTCCGCCAAGCATCTTATCACCGCTAAAGGTGACCAGGTCAGCTCCGGCAGAAATACTGTCCTGCACCCGGGGTTCGTGCGGCAAGCCATACTTTTCGAGATCAAGAAAAACACCGCTTCCTAAATCTTCAATTAAAAGCAGGTTATGTTTACGGGCAAGTTCGGCAAGCCCGGCTGTTTCCACCCCGGCAGTAAAGCCAACCATGTGATAGTTACTGCTGTGAACTTTTAAAAAAGCAGCAGTATTATCATTAACCACCGCTTCGTAATCACGAAGGTAGGTTTTGTTGGTCGTTCCAACTTCAACCAGCTTCGCTCCGCTTGCGGCCATTATTTCAGGAATGCGGAAAGATCCGCCTATTTCAACCAGCTGCCCGCGGGAAACAACAACTTCAAGCCCTCCTGCCAGGGCGTTTAAGGCTATAAAAACTGCAGCAGCATTGTTATTTAAGACTACTGCCGCTTCGGCACCGCTTATTTCACAGATTAAGCTTTCCAGGTGTTCCTGGCGGGAACCGCGCTTGCCGGTTTCCAGTGACAGCTCAAGATTATTATAGTTTGCTGCAACACCTGTTAAAGCTTCTACAGCCTGTTTTGAAAGCGGGGCCCGGCCCAGATTTGTATGAATTATTATACCCGTGGCATTGATCAGGGGTTTTAAATTCAAGCCGGCCTTTTTTTCAGCAAGGGCTGCCGCTTCACACGCCAGGTTGGCCGGGTGCAGTTCCCCGGCTTGAGGTAGCTCAGAAAGATCTGAACTGCCAGAAGTTATACGGCTGCGATAAGAATCTATTGTTTCCTGGACAGCCTGCAAGACAACTTTCCTGGGAAACTTTAACTGCAGTTCTTCAAGCAGCGGTTCACGAAGCAGGCGGTCAACTGCAGGAAGTTCACGAAGCAGAGCATTAATATTGTCCAAAACATTACCTCATTTCAGGAACCATGCTAATAATTAAGTAGAGTAATTCTTCCAGGCAAACCGGAATCCTTGTTTAATTAACAAATGATATAAGGGAATTTCCTTAATTCAGATTTAATATATATCAACAATTAATCGCTCCCTGGCCAGTTCGACCTGCGGAAAAAACTTGCCCGCCTCGGACAGGGAAACCTGCAAATCACGTTCCGGATGGTGATGAGTCAAGAACAACCTTTTTACCCCGGCTGCTGAAGCAATTTGGGCCGCCTGCCCTGCGCTAAGGTGGTTGGGCAGGTTATTATTTATATCTTCTTCATGGTAGTTAGCCTCACACAAGAAAAGGTCTGCATTCGATGCAAATTCCAGGAGGCTACTATTATTTTCAGTATCTGACGAGTATACTAATGTTCCTGACAGCGATTGAATACGCATGGCAAGAGAAGTTACTGCATGGACCCCTTTTCTAAACTGCATGGTAAAGGGACCTACCTGGAGAGTGTCACCACAGTCAATACTTGAAACTGTGTAAGCATTTTTATAGGAGAGGCGTTCAAACTCGAAAGCAGGATCAGCAGGGGCATATAAAGGCAGCGGTTCATGACGTAATCCTGCGTTATAGGACATCTCAAGCCCGTAACGCATAATCATTATATCTGAAACATGATCGGCATGTAGATGAGATAAAATGATTGCATTAAGCTTGCGGTAATCAATATACTCCTGGAGGCGGCTTAAAACACCATTGCCGCAATCAAGCAGAACACTGCAATCTTTTTCCTGCAGCAGGTAACCTGAGCAGCAGCCGCCTGAAGGCGGGTAGGGTCCGTAACAGCCTAAAATAGTAAGTTTCATTACTATTACCTCCATACACAAGTTTATCATATTATAACTCTAAATCATAAAAGGAAGCACATCAGTTTGCCTGACTGACTTTTTTTGTTACTTTTTAACTCTTAACCAAATCGAATGAGGTTATCAGGTAGTTAATGCCTGCTTTCTTAATAGATTTAATATATTTACCATTTACAGTAAGGCCGTCTTCCCCTGCGGAAAGTGAAAAATACAACTTAGTTTCAGAAGAAGCTTGTTCATGTAGCCTGACCCGGACAGAGTCTTTTTCTATGGCTATTTCTTCCACCTGTGCGCCGGGGAAAATATGGCCTGTCGTGCCGAGAAAAACAGTCTTGTCATCATTTATCTCAACTTCCCTGAGACAAATGCTGGCATAAGGCTCAACAGTAATTATTGCTCCTGCAGGTAATAAAAAATGCTGTGGGTTAAAATAAGCTTTTTCCGGGAGGACAACTTCCCTCGCCGTATTCCCAAGGTTTGAGTAAGCTAGACAGGTATTATCCCCTGCTTTAAAGTCAAAACGATGCAACCCTCTATCATCTGAATGCCTTTCAAGGTAAGTTTCGGTTAGGGGAAAGCTGCTATAAATCAGGCTTAGCTGTTTTTCGCTTAGCTCGCCAACATTATCGGAGGTAAAAACCAGCCCGCCAAGCAGGTTGTTAAGAAAAAAAAGGGTAAAACGCTGGTTGACATTTAGCTTGTTTTCATTAACACCTCTTTTGCCGTCTCGCAAAATGTAGACATCAGGATCGTTACGAAAAACCCGTTTATCAAGTTCCCTGCGCCCAATGGTAGAGGTTAGCGAATTTTCGGTTGAAACTCGTTCCGGATAGTTTAGCAATTTTAAATAATCTTCCCAATACGGACCTACATCGCTTCCTATACGACAGTAGTCAAACTTACCGAAAGCGGGCCCCAAAGGAACGCCGCAACCTAAAATTACACTATTCCCGGTATGTTGATCGATAAAATCGATAACCTCAGACATTATCCTGCCCCTGGACCTGCCTTCCCGGGGAATAAGAGCGGCAGCATAAAGAAAATCGAGCTTTAACATTTTGTAACCCCACTGGCCCTGGACAGTTTCAAAAACTTGGGACAGGTAGTCCTGCACACCAGGCGCGTAAAAATCAAGAGCGTAAAAAAACCCTTCCCATCCGGGGTTATAACCGGCACGGACCAGCTTTCCCCGGTTATCACGAAGCAGCCAATTTTGCTTATTCCGGTACAGATTAGAAGATGGCACACAAATCATCGGCGCTAACCAGATGCCGGGTTTAAAGCAGTAACTGCTGATTTTTGATGATACTTTTTCCATTCCAGAAGGAAACTTTTCATTCGTTTCTAACCAGTCTCCTATTGTTTTCTGCCAGCCATCATCAACCTGGAAATAATCAACAGGCAATTTTTTTTCATTTAAATTTTTGAGATTCTCATTGATTATCTGCTCCGATACCCCGGTGTAATAGTTATACCAGCTGCACCAACCAAAAGCCCTGGTTGCAGGTTTACGGGTGTGACCAATCAGTTCGGCATATTCTTCAAAAACAGGACCCGGCATACCGCTACCTACATAAAGCTTTAACAAGCGACTTTCATCAGCCAGGGGCTCTTTAAAGCAATCTTTTCTGATGACAAGGTAATCACGACTGAAATCATAATCAAATAATGTATAGCCACTTCTTTCATCCAGTGAACCGATAAAAAGCACTCTGCTGTCGGGAAATTTAAAATAGGTATAGGTCCAGGAATGCAAACGACCTTTTTTACCTCTGTATTTTTGAAAATAAGCATCGCCACAGGGGGCTAAAAGGGGACGGGCAGGATAAAATATAGGAGAAAGCAGATCATTTTTGCTTAATTCCGTGCTCCGGCTCCATGATTGAAACCCGTTAACCATCATTTTACTTTCATCACTAAAACCCGGGTTAAGCGCTAATTCAAAATCAATTAACTCACCCGGTAAACCATGTTCCTTGTTTTTTAGCACCAGGTCTACCAGGAAACCATGCTCAAACCGGTTCAGGGTATTTATACTAAAAACCAATGCGTTACCATGTTGGCGCGATGATGCTTTTATTAAAGCTGAGTCTGCAAGGCGATAGGTCAACTTGTAATTATCAAACAAGTTCAGATCTTTAAACATGCTAAGCCCTGGCTGTTCTCTTTTTAAAAATTTGATCGCCCCAGATAGAAAGCGCAGTCAGTAATATTCCAAAAATGAACATTCCAATAGCCCCAGTACGAAAGCGATCAATTGCAGTTTCAATATACATGTCTGTCGATGGGCCTAGAAATCTCAAAATTTGCTCACTGGTTAATGACACTATGACCACAAGAAAGATTGTAATCACCAGGCAAAGCACCCCGGGGCCGAGAAATACTGAAAAACGGTGGTCTATAAAATAGAGGAATATTAACATAAACCCAAAGCCGGCAAGACATAGATAGAAAACGTTATGAATGACCAGGGGTTGCAAAGTAGCCTGAAATACAACCATGTCACGCTCAAGGCCCGTAGCTTCTGTTACAATCAAACGGACAGTATCCTGGGCTTCCACCCCAAATAGTGACAGCGTTAAAAAGGATAGCAGTATGGTAATAGAAAATAAAAAGCCGATGATAATTTTCGCCGCAACACGAATATTATGCAAAAGATTAACCTCCCTGTAACAAAAATAAGACTTGGCAACCACACATTTGTATGAATATTAGAAATTAACCTTAACAATTCGACCGGTTTTATACTGAATCCTGCCTGAATATCAATTATTTTTCTATAAACCAATTGGACAGATTGGAACCAGGGCAAATAATGGTCTGTGCACGGTCAGGGCCAACTGACAATAGATCAACCTTGACCCCTACACTATTTTCTAAAGCTTTAATATAGTCTTTTGCAGCCGTTGGAAAACCGTCAAGAGAACGAACCCTTGAAATATCTTCATCCCAACCCGGAAAAGTTTCATATACGGGTTCACAAAGCTTCAACTCTTCTATACTGCTGGGAAAGTTCCTAATTTCTTTCCCATTGCAGCGGTATGCGACAGCTATTTTTACAATTTCCATACCGCTTAAAACATCAAGTTTGGTTAAAGCCAGGCCTGTCAGGCCATTGATCATTGCTGCGTAACGGGCAATAACTGCATCGAACCAACCGCAACGCCGGGGTCTCCCGGTGGTGGTGCCAAACTCATTTCCACGTTCCCTTAACTGATCACCTGCTTCGGTAACATCCTCTGAGGGGAAAGGCCCTTCTCCGACCCTGGTAGTATATGCTTTCATAACTCCCAATACCTGTCCGAGCCTTTGCGGGCCAAGGCCGGTACCAGATGCTGCTGCGGCAGCAACTGTAGAAGAAGATGTAACGTAAGGGTAGGTGCCGTGATCAATATCAAGCAAAGCACCCTGTGCCCCTTCAAAAAGCACTCTCTTTTTTTCAGCAAGGCCCTGGTTAAGTATAAGTGATATATCTTTAACCAGGGGGCCCAGCTTCTCTACCGCCAACCTGTATTTTTCAGCAAGTTCTTCTAGTTCATAACCCGGGTGGTCAAAGATCTCTTGTAGAAAGCGATTTTGCAGGGGAAGCACCTCTGCCAGGCGTTTTTTAAACCTTGAAAAATCGGTTAATTCAACTGCCCTGATACCCCGGCGCAAAGCCTTGTCAGCATAAGCAGGACCGATGCCTCTTCCGGTAGTTCCGATCTTTTTCTCGCCGAGCATTTTTTCATTGGCTTCGTCAAGAACCTCGTGGTAAGCGAGGATTAAATGAGCTTTGCTGCTAATCCTTAAATTAGATGTGTCTATACCCCGCTTTTCCAACTCACTCATCTCTTCCATTAGAACCAAGGGGTTAACAACCATGCCATTGCCTAGAAGACATAAAGTATCCTTATTAAGAATCCCGGAGGGTACATGGTGCAATTTAAATATATTAGCCCCGTATACAACTGTATGGCCGGCATTATTCCCCCCCTGAAAACGGGCCACAATATCTGCCTTTACAGCTAAATGGTCAATCACTTTGCCCTTACCTTCATCGCCCCACTGGGCACCTACAACAACCAGACTGCTATTATTGCTCATCTAATCACCGCCTGTTATTCTGCTATTTTACTTATTAACATTTTTTTAACTTCACCCGGATCAGCCCTGCCTCCCGAAAGCGCCATTACCTGTCCGATTAGAAACTTAAGTGCTTTTTCCTTGCCGCCCAAATAGTTATTAACAGCATCGGGGTTTTCATTAATTACTTTTTCTACCAATGGCAGCAGCATATCGTGGCCGGATATTTGCTTTAAACCTTTTTCATTAACCAGCCTGGATGGACTTTCGCCGCTTCTCACCATCTCTGCCAGCAGTTCTTTTGCCACAGGACGGTTTATGTCACCATTATCTAATAGATTTAGCAGCTCTACAAGCTTGTCCGGTTCCAGGGCGCTCTCGCTTTTACCGGCTTCACGTAGCTGGTAAAGGTAGTCTCCCTGTATCCAGCGTGCCAGGTTGCTATAATCTTTATATTTAAGTGCAACTATTTCGAAATATTCCCCCAGAGGCCTGTTTGAAGTAAATAGTGAAGCCTCGCTTTTCGCCAGGCCATATTCTTTTTGGAATCTTAACCGGCGATCCATGGGAGATTCGGGAAGTACAGATTTAATAATGTTTACTTCCTTTTCCTCCAGCAGTAAAGGCAAAAGATCCGGTTCAGGGAAATAGCGATAATCGGAGGAACCTTCCTTGCTCCTCAGGGGGACAGTAACTTTTTCTTCCTCGTCCCAGTGACAGGTTTGCTGAATAACACTTCCACCTGAAATCAAAATTTGCCGCTGCCTTTCTGCTTCATAGTTAAGAGCCATTTCAACTGCCTTAAAAGAATTCATGTTTTTTACTTCTGCTTTTGTGCCCAGCTGCTTTGATCCCATGGGACGGAGCGAAATATTCGCATCACAGCGCAGTGAGCCTTCTTCCATCTTGCAATCCGATGCCCCGGAATACAAGAGCAGCATTCTTAGCTCTTCCAGGAACAGCCTTGCTTCATGCCCGGAGCACAAATCAGGCTTTGTTACTATTTCAAGCAGGGGTATCCCGGCCCTGTTGTAATCTACTTTTGAGTAATCAGAGCCAATTATTGAATCGCCTGAATGAATTAGTTTTCCTGCCTCTTCTTCAAGGTGGACTCTCTCTAAATTAACCTTTTTTACCTGATCGTCTATCTCCAGCTCCAGGCAGCCTCCCAGGGCAATAGGTTTTTCATACTGTGAGACCTGGTATGCCTTGGGCAAATCTGGGTAGTGGTAGTTTTTGCGGTCAAAGCGGCTGTTTAGCTGAACACTGCTGTTAAGCGCCAGCGCAGCGGTCACTGCAAGCTCAATAGCTTTCCGGTTAAAAACCGGCAAGCTTCCTGGCAGGCCAAGACAAACAGGGCAGCAGTTCGTATTTGGTTCCTTGCCGAATGATGTGCTGCAGCTGCAGAATAGCTTGGACTGAGTCTGAAGTTCCAGGTGGATTTCAAGGCCAATTACCACTTCATATTCCATTATTCGGTCCCTCCTTTCCGGAAACTGGCTGGAGGCCTTTCCGGCAGCAGGGGATCGCGATTTCTATAAATATAATTGGCCACATTAAAAAGCCTGCCTTCACAGAAGGGCGGAGCAGTAAATTGCAGGCCAAAAGGCATATTGTTCGAGTGCATACCGGCAGGCACTGAGAGGGAAGGGACCCCGGCCAGGGCATCAGTAATATTACAAATATCGGATAGATACATTTCAAGTGGGTCGTCAGCTTTTTCACCTATTTTAAAAGCAGGCGTGGGCGTAGTAGGTCCGATTAATATATCAAACTTTTTAAAAGCTGTTTCATAATCCTGGCGAATCAGGGTCCTCACTTTCATTGCTTTCAGGTAATAAGCATCATAATATCCAGCACTAAGGGCGTAAGTACCGATCATTATCCTGCGCTTCACTTCAGGGCCAAAACCTTCACCCCGGGTACGGCTGAACATGTTTTCGATATTATCCCCACCGCCATTAAAACCGTAACGGACCCCGTCATAACGGCCTAAGTTAGAACTTGCCTCCGAAGGGGCAATAAGATAATATGCGCCAAGGCCGTAATCGGTACGTGGCATTTCAACTTGATCAATGGCAAAGCCTTCTTTTTCCAGCAGATTGGCAATTTTGGTTACTGCATCCTTAATTTCCGGGTCAAAACCCTTTTCATTACTGTGTTTAATAACCCCAACCTTCATCCCATCAAGCCTTTCTTCCATGGAAGACACATAACCCGGAACCTTTCCAGGATATGAAGTCGAATCAAGCGGATCATGGCCGGCCAGAAGCTCAAGCAGCAATGCACAGTCTGCCGGGTTCATGGCAAAGGGGCCAATTTGATCAAGCGATGAAGCAAAGGCAATTAAGCCGTAACGGGACACCCTGCCGTAGGTTGGCCTTAAACCGTAAAGACCGCAAAATGAAGCAGGTTGACGGATCGATCCACCTGTATCTGAACCCAGCGCCAGGGGCGCCATCCCGGTAGAAACAGCTACAGCAGATCCTCCGCTTGAACCGCCAGGAACTTTTTCAAGATCCCATGGGTTACGAGTTGTAAAAAACGCTGAATTTTCGGTAGAAGAACCCATGGCAAACTCATCCATGTTTGTTTTACCGAGAAGCGGCATTCCTACTTGTTTGATAAGTTTAAATACTGTAGCATCATAAGGAGGAATATAGTTTTCTAGTATTTTTGAAGCACAGGTAGTTCTCAAACCCCCGGTTGAAATATTATCTTTTATGGCCAGGGGAACACCGGCCAGGGGGTGTAGATTATCACCGTTAAGCCTTTTTTTATCTACCAGTGAAGCTGTTTCAAGTGCCATTGACGGCGTATGGGTTATAAAAGCCCTTACATGAGGCTCAACTTCTTTAATGCGATCCAGGAAGCTCTGTGTAACTTCAACCGAGCTTACTTCCCTGCTGTTCATTAATCTGCTTAATTCAAATACCGTCTTCTGGTATAGTTCCATGGACACCCTCTTTTCTATTCCCGGATCAAACTACTGATCATTATTGCCCATCATTACCGCTCTTTGCTATCCTGGGGACCCTGAAAAAATCGTTATCCCGTTTAGGGGCATTTTGTAATACCCTGTTCAGGGGTAAGGAGGCTCCTACCTCGTCTTCACGCATAGTTGCGGGAAAATCAATTACATGCGATGTAGGCTCAATTCCTTCCGTATCAAGTTCCTGGATACGCCTGGCGGTATCAAGAATATCACTCAACTGCCCGGCCATTGTTTCTTTTTCTGTTTTGGTTAGCTCAAGGCGGGCCAGTTTGGCCACGTGTTCAACATCTTTTCTGAAGTCTATTGCCATCATAAACCTCCTGTAAACAAGTAACCGGCTTTTCTTAGCCGGTTGAGAGTTAAAAATATCCTATCTGGCAAAACAGGGGCTTCCTTTTCAGGCCCTTTTTTGACCGTTTTATTTCGGGAACAGTTATTTTAGCTTTGACTGATATCACATAGCTATTTTAATCTATTGAGCAATGGCAGTCAAGAAAACCCGTGCCATGAGTGTATTATTTTATTCTTACTGCTCGGTCGCATGCTGCTTAAACTAAACTGATAAGGACAATATTCAAAGGCTGTGATATTTATATGCTATAATCAATTCAGTTTTACTAAAAGGTGTAAATACTTTACTTTGTTTTACTTATTGCGATTACTATTTAGATTATTAGATTGCTGGTCAGTGTTAAATATTAATGAGGGCTAAGATGGATTCAACCTTTGAAACCCAAGAAAACATTTACGATTTGGCTGTAATTGGCGCAGGACCGGCAGGATCCCATGCTGCTGCACTGGCAGCCTGGGCAGGCTTAAAAACCATCTTAATAGATAAAAAACAGCACCCCCGTGTTAAGAGCTGCGGAGGATTTATTTCCAGCCGCGCGCTAAGCCTTCTGCCACCGGATCTTGATTCAACGAATTTCAGGGGTGAAGCTGTATACAAGATAGGTGTAAAACTTGGTAGCGAAATTAAATATCACCACGCAGAAAAGAGACTGGGCTTACTTGTAAAAAGGGAAGCTTTTGACCTGGCCCTGGCTAAATATGCAGAGCAAAAAGGTGTGAAGCAATTATTTAAATACCGCTTAAGCAATATATACAGGGATGAGTGCCCTGACTTATACCTGCTCCAATTGAAAATCCTTAATTCTGATATTAAACTTAATATAAAAACACGTTTTATTATTGGCGCTGACGGCGCTTATAGCTATACTGCCCGGCTTTCCGGGTTAAGAGAAAACTACAGCGGGTTGAAAGGCCGTGGCCAGTCAATAATCCTTGACGATGGAACACAAATCACTGATCCGGGCACACTGCTCTTTTACCCCCTGCCTCTAATTGGAGGTATGGGCTGGTCTTTTCACGGCAGCAGGTGGCTTAACCGGGGGGTGGGAGCACTTGCCGGTTGGAAGAAGATCTCTAACGCCTGTCATTCACTATTTAACAAGCATGGTGATAATCCTGACCATGCTTATCAGAAGTGGGTTTTACCATTCAGGGGGCCGGTGATGGAAAATGCAAAATATAATACACTTTTAATCGGAGATGCAGCGGGTTTAGTAGAACCATTTTCAGGAGAAGGGCTGTTTAATGCCTTTTTAAGCTCTCTTCTGGCTGTAAAATCTATCATAACTGCCAATAATAAAGGCATTGAAGCAAAAGCTATATATGATAAACATTTCAGGAACTACTTTAAAAACAACTTTCCCCATACCATATTGGAAGCTTTTACCATGCACGGCAAAGCCCTGAGGGCCAATAAAAATTTGCCTGGTAACTTTGCCCTGTTAATGCAAAACAAGCATGGAATTAATAAAAACTTGGGTTACAGCTCACCCTTAATTTCTGTCTTCGATAAAGTCATGGATAGCAGATAACAACCCATCCCGGTAATAAAAACGAGGAACTCTTTTACCTATTGCACAAAGCACTTCGTAATTGATTGTTCCGATATTTTGTGCTGCTTCCTCTACCTTAACCTCTGCATTTCCCTGTCTACCATAAACGACTACTTCATCGCCGCTGCGCACTCCGGGAATATGGCTAACATCAATCATCAGGTAATCCATGCATACTCGGCCGATTACCGGCGCTTTTTCCCCGCGGACAATAACATGCCCCCTGTTAGACTGCAGGCGGCTGTAACCGTCAGCATAACCAACCGGTATTGTAGCAATCAGTGATTCTTTAGTTGTACGGTAAGTACAGCCGTAACTAATTGCAGTTCCAGGGGGCACTTTTTTGACCAGGATCACCCTGCTCTTAAGGCTAAGAACCGGGTAAAGTTTAATATTTTCCGATTCCATATCCCTGCCAGGATAACAGCCATACATGCCAATTCCCAACCGTATCGCATTTAAATGGGAATCCCTGTAGTTAATTGCGGCAGCAGTATTCGCTGCATGTAAAAGTTGAAAGGAAAGCCCCTTTTCTAAACAGCTTTCATATATTCTTTTAAATAGGTATAGCTGACTTTGAGTGTAACTGTTATCAAATTCTTCTGCAGCAGAAAAGTGGGTAAAGGCCCCTTCAATTTTCAGGTTCGGAAGGTTAATTATTCTTGAAAGGACCTCTAGGGCTTCATCGGGCAGCAGGCCGATTCTCCCCATTCCTGTATCAATCTTGATATGTATAGGAAGTTCAACTCCAAGTTCAGACGCCATGGTTGAAAACTCACTGGCAGTTTCAAATCCGAAAACAGTAGGAGTAAGGTTATATTCCATGAGTGCTGAAAAATTAACTGGGGCTGTATACCCAAGCAGCAGTATGGGAGCCTTTATACCTGATCGCCTCAGTACAACCGCTTCTTCTATAAAAGCAACTGCCAGTCTTGAAGCACCAGCCTCAAGAGCAGTTTTTGAGACTTCAACTGCACCATGGCCGTAAGCATCAGCTTTAACGACAGCCATAATTTGAGTTTCAGGGCCAATTAGCTTTGTAAACTGTTTTATATTATGAACAAGGTGATCAAGATTAATTTCCGCCCAAACAGGCCTTGCAGAATAAAGTGAATTAAACGGCATAGTGATCGCTTCTCCATATCAACCTAATCAAAAAAGCTATAATACTAACTCAGAAGACGGATCATGCTCGATTCCGGCTTAATTGCCTCAATTGCCATAACTTTGCCAAGCGCTTTTTGGAAAGCAGCCTCTTTAACTTCATGTGTAACCAGCACGATTTCAGCTGTACTGCCTACCCGCCTTTTCTGGATTACCATATCAAGGCTGACGTTTTCATCGCCAAATGCATTCGCCAGGGCGGCAAAAACACCGGGCCGGTCATCAGCTAAAAATCGCAGGTAGAAACGGGTTTTCAATTCTTCAATCGGGATTAGGGGAAGATGGGTAAAATCGCTTTCAATCACACCTGCATTGGGCCTGAAAACAACAGAACGGGCAGCTTCTGTAACATCGGCCAGAACAGAAGTCGCCGTAGGCATTGCCCCTGCTCCACGACCGTACAGCATTACTTCACCAACAGCATCACCTTCAATATAAACTGCGTTCATTTCGTTCTGAACAGAAGCCAGGGGATGATCAAAGGAGACAAGGGTTGGGTGAACCCTGAGAGCTAAACCCTCCGGCTGTCTTTCTCCAATAACCAGGAGCTTTATCGCGTATCCAATTTCCCGGGCATAATCTATATCTTCATAGGTAACCCTGCCGATACCTTCAACATGAAGCCTGTCCTGCTCTAAACTGCTGCCAAAAGCGAGGCTGCTCATGATCATCAGCTTATAGGCAGCGTCAATACCCTCAATATCATTGGTTGGGTCTGGTTCTGCAAAACCAAGCTTTTGTGCCTCGGCTAGCGCATCACTGAGCCCGAGCTTGTCCTGGGCCATACGGGTAAATATATAGTTGGTCGTACCGTTAACAATACCAACAAGACGACAAATTCTATCTACGGCAAGGCTATGTTTCAGAGGACGAATAAGCGGAATTCCTCCTCCCACACTCGCTTCGTAATAAATATTCAAAGCCTTTTCCCTGGCCAGGCCAAGCAGCTCTTTACCATGGGTAGCGATGAGATCCTTGTTGGCGGTAACAACGTGTTTGCCATTCTTCAGCGCTTCGGTTACAAAGGTTCTTGCAGGCTCCAGACCGCCGATTAGTTCCACAACAATATCAATTTCAGGGTTTTCAGTAATTTCTTTAGCCTCACTGGCTATCACACTATCCGAAAAACCCAGCGCTTCTACTTTTGCCTGATCTTTATCAGCCACCCTGGTAAGTTCGAGATTGAGGCCGCTCTTTTCAGAAATATAGCTGCTGTTATTCTTAAGCAGATTAGCAAATCCACTTCCGATAGTCCCGAGACCAATTAACCCTAATTTTACAGTTTCTTTCCCCATCGCTTGATTACCAGCCCCTTATTATTCATATATTTTTTCATCCACCATGTCAGCTTCCAGGGCATCAAATTCTATATCCCTGCCTTTAAACCCTTCGGCTGAAAGCTCTTTATAGTACTCGTGCTGAATTATTAAATCCATAATTTCGTTTGTCCCGGTCCAAATCATAATCAGGCGAACATCGCGAAGCATTTTTTCAATGGGATATACGTTAGAGTAACCAATACCGCCCATGACCTGCATGGCATTATTTACAACTTTCCAGGCATTTTCCGTTGCAACTTTTTTTGCTTCAGAGACAAGACGCCTTGATTTACCTGCCGGGTCTTCTGCGTCTACAGAGCGGGCAGCAAGATAGATTATCCCCCGGGCAGTGTCAAGCAGCGTTACACTATCGGCCACCTTAAAGCTGACAGCCTGGAAATTCTTAATTTCCTGGCCAAAGGCTTTACGCCTTGTGCTATACCTTGCAGCAACATCCAGGGCAGCCCTGCCCATCCCGACAGCTCCACCGGCGCTGGTCATCCTTTCCGGTATCATCATCTGGTAAAAAATTGACGCTCCCTTGTTCTCTTCACCTAAGAGGTTTTCTTTAGGAACCCGGGCATCTTTAAAAACCAGCCTGCCAGTTCCCCCGCCACGGGTGCCCATTAAACCATAGAGATATTCTACTTTTACCTCAGGAGTGCGATCAACTAAAAAGGCGCTGATTGATTTATGCGGGGGGCCATCAGGATCAGTACGGGCATAAACCATGAAATAATCGGCACCTTCTGAACCGACAACGAAACGTTTTTGGCCATTTAAAATATAATGATCACCATTTTTAACCGCAGTACATGCTGCACCAAAAAAGTCAGAACCTCCCCGCGGTTCTGTCAGCGCTTCTGCTGCAGTAAGTCGGCCTTCAATAGTCGGCTGCAAGTATTTTTCCTTCAACATTTCTGAACCAAATTTATCAATTGCTTCGCCAACAATGCTCACCAATGAGTAAAGGCAGCCAAGCGAAGTACCCAACACACCAACTTCTTCGAGCGCTATTATTTCAGAAACCCATGGCATACCCCTGCCTCCATATTTTTCAGGAAAACGCAGACCGAGCAGGTTACGGGACGCAGCTTTTTCCAGGAACTCCCTTGGATAGCGAATCTTGTCTTCATCCATGTCCCGTAACAACTTTTTATCAATGTCGTCTTTAACGAAGGCCCGCACTTCATTTCTTAAACTTTTTTCTCCGTCGCTCATTAAACAATCCAACATTTTGAATCCCTCCACAATATTTATACAGGCCGCACCCATTTTAGAAAGGAATTACCCTTATAGCCAGTCTCACATTTTTCCAGGTAAAGAAAGGCATCTTTAAAACGGTCTAAAATGTCCCTGGCCATGTGCCCACGACCCGCCGGAATAAGATCACCTGCCAGTCCATGAAGGTAAGCTGCTGCCGCGGCTGCCAGATCTGAAGCCATCCCCTGGGCAATGAACGAGGCTATCATGCCGGTTAGTATATCGCCTGAACCGGCAGTAGCCAGGGCAGGGCTGCCGGTAGGGTTAATTTTGGCCTGGCCTTCGGGTGTTGCTATAACCGTATTGGGGCCTTTAAGGACAACAATACAATCCCAGAGTGAAGCATTGACAATAGCTGTTTCAAGCCTGTTACTCTGCACCTGCTGGGCAGTTTTCCCAATCAGTTTGGCCATTTCCCCGGGATGTGGGGTGACAACAGGCTGGTGTCTTGCTGAACGAAGCATATTCATTTTCGCACCCATAGCCCCCAGCGCTCCGGCATCAAAGACCAGGGGAATAGGGCTAAGCTGAACCAGTTTATATAAAAGATCTGAAGTTGACTGACCTGTATCAAGACCAGGCCCAACGGCCATGGCATCACTCTTTTTGGCTTTCTCTATGATAATATCAATTGCCTGGGGATCAATAATTCCATCTTCTTTTTCAGGAAGGGGAACAGAAATTACCTCAACCAGCTTTGTCTCCATGGCTGAACAAACAGAGCGGGGCGCTGCCAGGTAAACTATCCCTGACCCTGCCTGGAGGGCAGACTGAGCAGCAAGAACTGCAGCCCCGGACATGCCGACTGATCCTGCAACAATTAGGGTGCTTCCTAAGCTGAACTTATGGGAATCGGTAGGTCGCGAAGGCAGGCTGTTTCTGATAACTTCATGTGTAAGCAGCTCCACCTTCTCATCTTCCACTAAAAAATCAGGGATATTAATGTCCCCGACAAGCACCTTACCGGTATGCTCAGCACCGGGGTACAAAAAAAGGCCTTTTTTGGGATAAGCATAAGTAATGGTCCAATTAGCCTTTACAGCAAAACCCATGACCGCTCCCGTATCAGCATTTATCCCCGAAGGGATATCGATTGACAGAATCGGCGTTATGCCGGCATTAACGGCCTCAATTACTTTTTCGTATAAACCTGTTATGTTCCGGTCAAGGCCAATACCGAAGAGAGCATCTACCAGGATATCAGCATTTTTTATTTCTTCCCTGAACGAATCAAGATCACCAGGTTCGGTAAGCCTTTTCAGGGGATATGAAATCTTCTGAAGGTGCTTTTCGTTAACAGCTGCATCACCCCGGTATGCTCCTGCTTTTTCAGTACTCCAAAGTGAGACGATATACCCGACCCTGGAAAGCAGCCTGGCAATGACCAGGCCATCGCCTCCATTATTCCCGGGGCCGCTTAAAACAACAACTTTAGCGCCCTGGGGCAACTGTGCTGTAATAAACTCCACAGCACGCATGCCGGCGCTTTCCATTAATACAGCACCCGGGAAAGCATATTTTTCAACCATCTGGCGGTCTGCTTTCTGCATGGCTGCACAATCCAATACCTTCACAGGCAACTACCCCCTCTTCATGATAATCCTCTTACAGGTTTTCAATACTTCGATATAGCACTATTTTACTCCTTCTTTTCAGAAAAATAGCTGACCCTGCCGGAACGCCGAAAAAAGCTTGCATTTTATCCAGCCGGATGTTAATATTTTAATGCCTTATTGCTTAGAGAGGAGGTTTATGTTTTGGCAAATATCAAATCTGCTGCAAAAAGAGCAAGACAAAGTATTAAGCGTGAAGAACGCAACCGGCGGATAAAAAGCATGCTAAAAACATCAGTCCGCCGTTTTGAAGAGTCTCTGCAAGCCGGAGACCAGGAAGAAGCCAGGGCTAAACTGCACGCTGCAGTTCGCCAGATTGATAAAGCTGCGGCTAAAGGAATCATTCATAAGAATAATGCTGCCCGCAAAAAATCGCGCTTAACCCGCCAGTTTAACAACAGCGCAGCCGTTTAAAGGCCAATAATATTGGTATAAAAACTGCCGACCTTACTTCATAAAGATAGAAGGTCGGCTTGCTTTTGATTAAGAAGATTTCTGAATGTAATCTATACGATTAAGGGTTAAGGACAGAGCCTGTGAGGGCTCAATTTTGCCGGTTTTAATCTGCATGTCTGCTTCCTGCATGGTTAATAGTATCTCTTCAAGAGCAAGGCGTTCATAAGTAACAGCCTGCTCCCTGAGCTTTCTGGCCACAAATGGATGAACCGCCAGTGTTGAAGCGAATTCACCCTGGGGTATTCCCTCTTTTAAAAGACAGTGAGCTTCCAGTAACAGGCGATAGTGCCTAACCAGCATAAAAAATATTAGCAGGGGTTTTTCCCGTTTGCGTAATAAATATTCCAACATATTATGAGCCTTATGAATATCTCTTTCTGCCATGGCATCTGAGAGCTTAAAAACGTCACCCTGAAGATCTCCTGAAAAAAGCTTTTCCACTACCTGGGCAGTTATGGTTTCTTCATTATCCCCCAGGTAAGTACTGTATTTTTCCAGCTCTCCTGAAAGGTAATGCAAATTATTTCCATCTGCCAGCATCAGTTTCTCCAGTGCGCCGCGCTCTATCTTTTTATGCAGCTGAGCGGCCTTGTGGTTAATCCACTCGGCCAACGCTTCTCCCTTCAAGGCACTACATTCAACCACTACGCCCCTGCTGCCGAGAATTTTAAATATTCTTTTTCTGCGATCTACACCGGGAGAAAGAAAGACCAAAATATTATCGGGTATCCTGTCGCTCCATAACTTAAAATAATCATCCAAAAGGGCTGCTTCTTCTTTTCCCTGGGTTTTTTCAGAACTTTTCTCCTGGTTTTTATCCGATTCTTGAGCAGCTTTTTCATTACGCGGAGCAGATAGATATGGCGGGCTATCGATAATTAAGATTCGGCGGCTGGCAAACAGGCCTGCTTCATTGAGCCGACTAATAATCTCAGCCAGTTCAATGGCAGACCCTTCAATTTTCTCTATTCCATATTCAAGATCAGGTCCAAGGTAGGAAATAGCAAGCTGGCGGAGCAGTTCTTCCTGTAAATACTTCTCATCGCCATAGAAAAGATATACGGGGTAGAATTTCTTTTCTTTCAGCTTTTTCATAAACAATTGGTAAGGTACCATTAAAAACCTACTCCTTTATGGCCCTGGACCATAAACGCCTTGATTCAGGCAGGAATATAACCAGAACTGTATATATTTCCAAGCGGCCGACAACCATCATTACTGTTAAAATAAAGTGGCCTGCAGCAGGTATCCCCAGGTATGTTTCGAGAGGGCCTACACCGCCCAACCCGGGACCAACATTGCCAATCGTGGCAGCTACTGCAGAAAATGCCGTATCAAAATCCAAACCCATAAAAGCCAGGCTTAAGGTGGCTAGAACGGTAAGGCTTATATATATAAAACCAAAGCCCATAACCGGGCGCAACACCTCTTCATTTAAGGTTTGACCGCCAACCTTCACAGATGATATGGCAGAGGGGTGAACCAACTGCCTTAGTTCACGAAAGGCATACTTAAACATTAACATCCAGCGAACCTGCTTCATTGAACCTCCGGTAGAACCTCCGCAGGCGCCAAAAAACATGAGAGTTAACAGTAAAAGACGTGAAAAGCTGTGCCACTGATCAAAATCTGCTGTGGCATAACCCGTGGTGGTAGTTATTGAAACCACCTGGAAAGCACTTTGACGAAGGGCTAAAGTAAAATTGCCACCGGCCATATCATAAGTGTTAAAAGTCACCAACGCAATAGCAATCCCTATAACGGCCAGGTAAAACCGCAATTCTGGGTTTTTATATATTGTAAAATCGCCCCTTATGAGCCGAAAATAAAGGGCAAAGTTAATACCGGCAAAGAGCATAAAACAAATAATAACAATTTCTGCCATAGGGTTGTTAAACGCTGCCACACTTGCATTATAAGTTGAAAAACCCCCGGTAGGCATGGTTGTTAATGCATGAGAGAGGGCATCGTAAAAACTCAGGCCGCAAGATAGAAGAAGAAGTATTTGAGCTGCTGTAAAGGTTACGTAAATCAGCCATAGCCGGCGAGCTGTTTCAACTACCCTTGGAACGACTCTTTCGGCAATCGGGCCCGGAATTTCTGCTTTATACATGGTCATACTTCGAAACCCAAAACGGGGGAGAATAGCGAGAAACAGGACAATAATACCCATACCTCCAAGCCACTGTGTAAAGCTGCGCCAAAGCAGGATGCCGCGTGGTAAAACCTCTATGTCTGCTATCAGGGTAGCGCCCGTTGTTGTAAAACCGGAAACAGCTTCAAAATAGGCATGCAAAAAGTTGCCATTAAAAACCCCGTAAAAATGATATGGTAACGCACCAAAAAGACCTGCAATGAACCAGGCCATAGTTACGAGGGTAAAATTTTCAACAATATTTAGCTCTTTTTTCTTAGAGGGAGAAAAATAAATGTAAAAAACTAAGCCAGCTAAGGTGGTTACACCAATAGCCAATAAAAAGGCAACCCGATCCGGCCCCCTGTCAGCAAAAGACCACATTGCAGAAAGTAACATGCTTAGAGCTAAAAAAAGTAGCATTATACCAACCAGGTAAAAAATCCGGATATGACGCATGACAGCCTCCCACAAGTTAGCTGGTCAGTTTATAATATGAGAAACTATTAACTACCATTTAACTGAGATATTTTATTGCGCAGGGCCACCCTGTTTTCTTTAACCTTCGTATGGGCAAAAAACTTTTCAAGCCTGGCACACACTTTGGGAACAGCAAAAACAACAAGGTGATCTTCAGGTAACAGCATTGTATTGCCATTCGGAATAATAACCTGATTGCCGCGCACTATAGACCCGATCAGCATTCCCCGTGGCAGATTGGCATCAACAATTTTCTTGTTGGCAACCCTGGCATCAAAGGGTAGAATGAGCTCAAAAACCTCTGCTTTTTCATCCTGTAATATTGAGAGAGCCACAATATCTTCCCTGCGGATTAAGCGCAATATCTGGGCGGCAGCAAGCAGACGGGGATTGATAAGGCTGTCAATGCCAAGGGCGTTGTATACGGGAACATATTGAGGTTTCATAACTTCACATATAATTTTTTTAACCCCGAACTGTCGGGACAAAAGGGCCGCGACAATATTATTGCGATCATCACCTGTTGCAGCGATAACAGCATCGGCCATATCGGTATCTTCCTCTTTTAACATTGCAATTTCTGTCGCATCACCCTGCAGAACCAGGGTTTTATTTAAATCACGGCTCAGTTCTTGGCAGCGCACTTCGTCTTTTTCTATTAACTTAATATCAAAATGCTGCTTGCTTTTTTCTAACAACCTGGCTAACTGCTGGCTGATCAGGCCACCACCAAGAATAGTTACCTGGCTAATGAGGGCTTTTTCATGGTGAAGCAATGAGCTGACATCTTTAAGGGTACGGCTGCTGCCAAGCAGGTAAATTTTATTACCGGGATGAACTATGTCATCACCGCCTGGTACAATAAATTTTCCTTTTGCATCACTGATCCCTACAATGATGCTGTCATTATTTAATGGAAGTTTGCGGAGAGGTATTCCAGTTATTCCAGCTTCGGGCCCGACAACAACACCAAGCATCATAACCCTGCCCTGGTTAAAGTATTCAATCTCACTGGCATCAGGGAAATGGAGCATTTTTGATATTTCCATCGCCGCAACGCGTTCCGGATTGATAACTATATCAATACCAAGCTGTTTGGGTGTTAACACCGAGCTATCGTCAGCATAGCCGGAGTTACGGATCCGACAGACAGTGATCGGAACGTCATATTGTTTTGCCATCATACAGGCAATAATGTTAACCTCATCAACCTGGGTGACAGCTATCAGCATATCAGCAGATTTAATACCGGCTTGTTCGAGGACAGCAGCATTAGCCCCATTATCTTCGATGACCATTACATCAAGGGCTTCTTTAAACCTGCGGGCTTTGATTTCGTTTTTTTCAATTACAATAACATCCTGGGCTTTTTCTGAAAGGTTGCGGGCTAGTTCATACCCAACTCCCCCGCCACCGACAATTATAATGTGCATTCCATATCCCGGCCTTTCTTATTCAAAAAAAAGAGACAGCGGCTACGCTGCCTCATCAGGGAGAAAAACCTTAAATATTCCTGACCGGCAACCCGGCAGTTCTTATATGATTAAAGAACTTCAGGTTTCGCGGTTCCATCTATTAGATGGTATCCCTTATCGGTCTTATAAACTGACTTAATTATATAACATCGCCAAGGCGATGACAACACTATTTTCAGTAAAATTTACACTCTTTTTACTACCCTGTTTGTTAATGATCCAATGCCGTCAATTTTAATCTCAAACTGGTCGCCCGGGTTAAGCGAGCCTATACCGGAAGGTGTGCCGGTAAGGATAACATCGCCCGGAAGAAGTGTCATACATGCTGAGACAAATTCAATTATTTCAGCAACGGTAAAATAATGATCGGAAGTAGGCGCTTCCTGCACTAAAACATTATTTAAATAGCCCTGAACAACCAGATCTTCCGGATTCTTAATTGCCGTCTCAATAACCGGGCCTAATGGGCAAAAAGTATCGAAACTTTTAGCATATGTCCACTGCCCGGCTTTGGGCTGTTTATCACGGGCAGTCACATCATTGGCACAGGTATAACCGAAAACATATTCCAAAGCATTTTCTTTGGAAACCCTGAAAGCTTTTCTGCCGATTACTGCTCCCAACTCTGATTCATAATCTACTCGATTGCTTAGCTCTGGATAAACAATATCGGTATCCGTTCCAATTACAGAAGTAGAAGGTTTCATAAATATAATCGGCTTTTTTGGTAGTTCAAAGTTCATCTCTTCAGCATGAGAGCGGTAATTCAAACCAAGACAAATTACTTTTGAAGGGTGGCAGGGCGCCAATAAAGCGACCCCGGAAACAGCATATTCCTGGCCCGTTTTAATAAAGTCATCGGTAATCCAATCACTTCCAGGTTCATTTAATTCAAGGATGACATCATCAATTAGCTCTCCGTACTTTACAGTATTATTTACAGCGAAGCGAACCAGCTTCAAGGCAAAACCTCCCTTTGGAAAAATTTAAAAAGCCCGGCACTTAGCCGGGCTTAATTTTACCAGTTTTCGCAAATAACTTCAAAATGTGCCTGCGGGTGATTACATGAAGGGCACATATCTATAGCTTCTTTGCCTTCATGGACATAACCGCAATTTCGGCAGAACCATTTCACATCCTGATCTTTCTTAAAAACAGTTCCCTTTTCAATATTGGCCATAACACCAAGGTAGCGTTTTTCATGCTGCTTTTCTGCTACAGCGATTGATTCAAAAACATCGGCAATTTCGTTGAAACCTTCTTCCCGAGCTTCTTTTGCAAAAGCAGGGTACATATCAGTCCACTCGTAATTCTCACCGCCAGCAGCCTCTTTTAAGTTCTCAAGAGTCGAACCTATAACACCTGCAGGGAATGAAGCCGTTATCTCTACTTCTCCGCCTTCCAGGAATTTAAAAAGCCGCTTGGCATGCTCTTTCTCCTGGTTGGCTGTTTCCTCAAATATTGCCTGGATTTGGACATAACCGTCTTTTTTTGCCTGGCTGGCAAAATAGGTGTAGCGATTACGGGCCTGTGACTCCCCGGCAAAAGCGGTTAAAAGATTCTTTTCAGTTTTAGTTCCTTTCAAACTCATTAACAAACACTCCCCTTTTTTAATTCATCTGCCCATTCTATCAACAGACATTGCTATATTATTATACTATAATAAAAGAGGATCTTGATCATTAAATTTTAGCGCAGGCAGGAGTTTTGCCTGAAACAGCTAATAAATATTGTTATTATATTTACAGGAGGGTATATTATGTCAGTTATGTACTATGACCAGGATGCCGATCTGGCTATCCTGAAGAACAAAAAAATTGCCGTGCTCGGATACGGCAGCCAGGGGCATTCCCAGGCCCAGAACCTGAAAGACAGCGGACTTGATGTTATAGTCGGCCTGCACAGGGAAAGTAAAAGCTGGGACCAGGTAATGGAAGACGGACTGCAAGTGTTTACAGTAAGTGAAGCGGCTGAAGCAGCCGATGTGATCCAGATTTTAATTGGGGACAACTACCAGCCTGCAGTATTCAGGGAATCAGTTTTACCTCATCTATCTGAGGGCAAGGCGCTGGTCGTATCTCATGGATTTAATATTATTTATAACCAGGTTGTGCCTCCTGAAAATGTTGATGTTTTCATGATCGCCCCTAAAAGCCCGGGGCACCTGTTGAGAAGGCTATACATGGAGGGTGCAGGAGTTCCAGGTTTACTGGCTGTTCACCAGGACTATACCGGCAAGGCGAAAGAGCTGGCCCTTGCTTATGCAAAAGGAATAGGCTGTACCCGTGCCGGGGTTATTGAAACAACGATGCAGGAAGAAACTGAAACAGACCTGTTTGGAGAACAGGTAATTCTCTGCGGGGGAGTTTCTGCCCTGGTAAAGTCCAGTTTTGACACCCTTGTTGAAGCAGGTTATCAGCCCGAAGTTGCTTACTTTGAATGCCTGCATGAGCTTAAATTGATCGTCGACTTGATCTACGAGGGCGGGCTGGAAAGAATGCGCTATTCAGTCAGTGATACCGCCGAGTATGGTGATTTAACCAGGGGGCCGCGGATCATAAATAATGATGTCCGCGCTGAAATGAAAAAAGTGCTGACAGAAATTCAAACCGGCCAGTTTGCCCTGGAATGGGTGGCTGAAAACCAGGCTAACCAACCCCGCTTCAAGGCCTTGAGAAAGATTGAGGCCAGACACCCGATTGTTGAAGTTGGAAATAAACTGCGCAGAATGATGAAGTATATCAAACCATCTTAACCTGAAACAGGTTAGTGGTTTATACCCGAAGCAATCTTTGTAAGTTCATCTTCAAGAAGATGGCCGTTAAGGACTAAAAGGGCCTGGCCATAACCATTTTCCTTCCAGGCCAGGCCCGGTCGTTCTTCCACGGTAAAGCTGACAAACCCGTTGATCTCCCTGACATTCTCCAGTGACAGATGCATGTATTCTTCCAACTGATCGAGAAACACCTGCATCGAAGTAGCAGCTCCTTTTGATTTAACCAGCAGTAAATCAACATCATCGCTATAATAAATAGCGCCGCGGTAAAGGGGTGCTTCTGCCTCCGGCAGCAGTAGCGCCTGCCCGAAGGAGTAATCTCCATCAAGCGTTTCAGACCAGTCAGGTGGGGAAGGATCGGGCGCACTGCGGGCTACAACCTGTTCAGGTAATGTGTCAGGCAAGCCTGGGCTTTCATCAGTTTCAAGGGCAAACGTTTCTTCCGCCTCATCCTCATCTTCAAATGCCAGGGTGCCGACTTCTTCAGCTGCTGCTGAAGGTTCATATGAATCAGCCACAGGAATTGTAGATTGCAGATTCCTAAAAAGCCCAAAACCACCCATTGCTATAACAAGGCAGGCTGCGGCAACAGCTGCAGCGCGGCTCCAGTTAAAGCGAAAAGGGCTTGCAGAAGATGGCCGGGTAATTGCCACCTGGGATTCAACCTTTCTCCAGGCTAAAGCTGTTGAAGGCGCATCTATAGATTCAATTTCATCTTTAACAGCTTCCCTGATCAAGCTATCATAAAGTTCATCCCTTCCGTTTTTCATTTTCCCGGTCACCTCCTTTTATATTTAGACAAACCTATCCATGATCCAGTTCCAATATCGACGCCAGTTTATTCCTTGCCCTGAATAACCTCGATTTAACAGTTCCTGCCCGGATACCAAGCATAGAAGCAATTTCATCAACTTTAAGATCATAATAATACTGTAGAACAATCACCTGGTATTGCTCCGGAGGAAGAGACCTGATTGCTTCTCTCACCCTGTTTTTTTCCAAACCCCTGATTGCCTCTTCTTCCGGGTCAACTGAATTAGGATTGTCCCTGATTTCCGGGAGTTCATCAGTTAGAAATATTTTCTTTTCTCTTTTCAGGAAATTCCTGGCCAGATTGGAGGCTATAACCGCAAGCCATGCTCCAAATTTCTCTTGATCATGAAGCTGGTGTAAACTCTGGAAGGCTTTAATAAAAGCATCCTGAGTTATGTCCTCAGCAGTTTCCCTGCGCCGCAATATGTTAAAAGTAATAGCATAAGTACGTTTATAATATGCCTCAAAAAGGGCACGGCGGGCTTCATTGTCATTTTGCTGGACAAGCTCTTTTACTTTTTCCGCTTCCAAGCTAATTTTCTCCTGCCTCCCCATTAAAGCCACCAGGCATATATTCTACACTGACCTGCAGTTTCCTTTCACAGCGCCTG